>CAMJFV010000174.1 GCA_946405045.1 uncultured Bacteroidales bacterium
TAAATCATTGAATTTACTTCATTTTTGCGATGTTTGCCTTCAAAGCAGCGATCTTACTCTCCGCATCTGCCTGCTTCTTACGCTCATTTGCCACAACTTCTGGCTTAGCATTAGCGACAAACTTCTCATTGCTCAACTTCTTGTTGACGCTGATCAAGAATCCTTCAAGATATTTGATTTCATCCTCCATCTTCTTGATCTCCTCCTCAACATTAACATTGCCAGCAAGAGGAATTGTAATCTCAACCGTACCTACCATGAATGTCTGGCTTGCTCCTTCAACACCTGACGCTGGTGTCTCTGCAATCGACTCGATATTAGCCAACTTCTCAATGATAGAGTTGTTCTTGCTGTTAAACTCCTCTCCTTTATAGTATAGAGAGAATGCCTCACGTGGACTGATTCCCTTCTCCGCACGGATATTACGGATTCCGGCAATAATCTCCTTTGTCTGCTCCATTCTCTTCAAGCACTTCTCACAGTAATCCTCTGCCTTAGGAAGAAGGCTGACCATAATGCTGTCTTTAGCATCACGAGTCTTAAGTGCCTGGTAAAGCTCCTCTGTGATGAATGGCATGAATGGATGAAGTAGCTTAAGCAGTGTCTCAAAATAAGACAATGTAGTGTCAAGTGTAACCTTGTCGATTGGCTGCTGGTATGCTGGCTTAACCATCTCCAAATACCAAGATGAGAACTCGTCCCAGAATAGTTTGTAGACAGTCATCAACGCATCAGAAATACGGTACTTATCGAAGTGATCGTTAACATCTGCGATTGTCTGGTTCAGCTTGTGTCCGAACCACTTGATTGCCATCTTCGCGCTCTCTGGCTGCTCAATAGATGCGTCTACGCTCCAACCCTGTACAAGACGGAATGCATTCCAGATCTTGTTGTTGAAGTTACGTCCCTGCTCACATAGAGCCTCATCAAACAAAATATCGTTTCCAGCTGGTGCAGAAAGCATCATACCCATACGTACACCGTCGGCACCAAACTTCTCTATCAATCCAAGTGGATCAGGCGAGTTACCAAGAGACTTAGACATCTTACGTCCGATCTTATCACGTACGATACCAGTGAAATATACATTCTTGAATGGCATCTTACCCTCGTACTCATAACCTGCCATGATCATACGTGCCACCCAGAAGAAGATGATATCCGGACCAGTAACAAGGTCGGATGTAGGATAGTAGTATTTGATCTCCTCGTTGCCAGGATTATTAATTCCGTCGAACAAAGATATTGGCCACAACCATGATGAGAACCATGTGTCTAGGGCATCCTCGTCGCGGACTAGCTGATCAGCTGTGATATTTTCATAACCTGCGATTTTCTTTGCCTTAGCCACAGCATCCTCTACTGTAAGAGCGACAACGAACTTTTCCTCTTCGCCTTCTGCAGTAGGAAGGAAATAAGCTGGGATTCTATGACCCCACCATAGCTGACGAGAGATACACCAATCCTGGATATTCTCCAACCAGTTCTTATATGTTGTCACATATTTAGATGGATAGAACTTCAACTCACCGTTAACAACCGGTGGAAGAGCAATATCCGCAAAGTGCTGCATTGAAAGGAACCACTGCTTGCAAAGACGTGGCTCAACAGCTGTATCCTGATTACGCTCAGAATAGCCGACCTTGTTGTCGTAATCCTCAACTTTCTCTAGCAAACCTGCGTTTCCTAGATCGATAGCGATCTGCTTACGAACCACGAAACGGTCCTGACCAACATACATTCCAGCAGCCTCAGAGATTGTAGCGTCTGGATTGAAAATATCGATTGTCTCAAGATTATGAGTCTTACCAAGAGCGTAGTCGTTAACGTCGTGAGCAGGAGTGACTTTCAAACATCCTGTTCCGAACTCAACATCCACATATCTATCCTCGATCACAGGAATAACTCTGTTCACCAAAGGCACGATAACCTTGTGGCCCTTCAACCACTGGTTCTTTGGATCCTTAGGATTGATACACATAGCTGTATCACCCATGATAGTCTCAGGACGAGTTGTAGCGACGACGGCGTAATAACCCTTCTCATCTTTGTGAAGGACTTCTCCCTCCTCACCTGTTGGCTTTACAGCCGCATTATCCTGTACGTAGTATTTTAAATAGTATAGTTTGCTCTTCTCCTCACGGTAGATAACCTCCTCTGTAGAAAGTACAGTCTGAGCTTTAGGATCCCAGTTAACCATACGAAGTCCACGGTAGATCAAGCCTTTGTCATAAAGGTCAACAAAAACCTTAAGTACAGACTCAGAGCGTTTCTCATCCATTGTGAACGCTGCACGGTTCCAGTCACATGAAGCACCAAGCTTCTTCAACTGCTCAAGGATGATACCACCATGTTTTCTAGTCCAGTCCCAGGCATGCTCAAGGAACTGCTCACGAGTAAGATCCTTCTTCTTAATACCTTCACTAGCAAGTTTGTTCACAACCTTAGCCTCAGTAGCGATAGATGCGTGGTCAGTGCCGGGAACCCAAAGAGCATTCTTGCCCATCATTCTTGCACGGCGCACTAAGATATCCTGGATAGTATTGTTGAGCATGTGACCCATGTGAAGCACACCTGTCACATTTGGTGGCGGAATAACGATTGTATAAGGTTCTCTTCCATCTGGCTTGCTGCTGAAGAAGCCATTCTCCATCCAATACTGATACCATTTCTGTTCTACGTCAGCTGGATTATATTTGCTTGCTAATTCCATATATGCAATATTATTCTAAAATACGAGCGCAAAATTAAGAAATTTATACGAAATACGAAACAGAAAATGAAAAATGGTTGGGTTTGGATTTGGGTTAGAAGGTTAGAGGTTAGGGGTGGTTATGATAAACGATTCATGGTTGATGATTGACGAATTGGATTTCATCACAGAGACACGGAAATCATCCCGAAGGAATTCAATATGGGTAGACGTGGGGATCATCCATGCATAACATCCACAACGCCAACGGCGTAACATCTCCCATCGTAGGATGAAACCCTACGATGATGCAACACCAACACACATATCGTGAGCTCTGAAAGAGTAAACATCTATTCCGCATTCATAATTCCGCATTTTAATTCCCTACGGTCATGAATTTGTCTTGCGACAAATCTAGACAGCAGGCTATTAATTAGTCTGACCGTTTCCACGGTCCATTTGTCACAAAACATAAATACTTCAACCACCTTGCTACATCGCCATGTCTTGAACTCAATCTTCCTTCTACCTCAAATCATTATATACCTTTGCGATACCATTAGTTTTAGCATACTGGTTTGTCAGATTACATTTTAGTTCACTTTTGTCAAACTAAGCAAAAATAAGACACAAACGTTAAAACATAAAGAAAACAACAATATTTCAATTACTAATCCTCCATATAATAAAAGCAATACGTCTACCAACAAATAAATTCTACGAGAAAGGAATCATTCTCCAACAGTGGAACGGTTGCTTTACACCAGGCCATGGTTGATTCGGACGAAGCGTAGCGAGGACGAAGCTACCGTGGCCGCTGGCGTTGTCAACCATCAACCATCAACCATCAACCATCAATCACCAACCATCAATCACCAACCATCAATCACCAACCATCAATCATCAATCATCAACCATCAATCATCAACCATCAATCATCAATCATCAACCATCAACCATCAATCATCAACCATCAACCATCAATCATCAACCATCAATCATCAACCATCAATCACCAACCATCAACCATCAATCACAACCATCAACCATCAATCATCAACCACCAACCATCAATCATCAACCATCAACCATCAATCATCAACCATCAACCATCATCACGGCACAGGATCATATCCGCTGCCCCCACCCGGACGGCATCTGCAAATTCGTTTTATGGCCAGCCAGCTTCCTTTGAAAATACCGTGTTTCATAACTGCCTCAACAGCATATTGCGAGCATGTCGGCGTAAAACGGCACACCGGAGGGAAAAGAGGTGATATGAAACTCTTGTAGAAAAAGACAGGCAGGAGGAAAATGCGTCTAACCCAAATCATAGCTTCATTTTTCTGCCACAATAGCATTCAACTTAGTGATCGCAAGCTTCATCTTCTTATCGAAGAAAGCGTACGGTTCGATCTTCTGATCCACATACACGAATGCAATATGCATACCAACATTCTTATTTATCAATTCCGACACCAAAGGATGCTTGTTCACTCTGTAAGACTCACGCATCAATCTGCGCAGTTCAACTCTCTGGTATGCTCTTTTGAATCGTTTTTTCTGGGCGATGACAACAATCTTAGCTGGAGCACCGTCTCTTTCGCAAAACCTGTATGTGATTCTGAACGGGAAGCAGACAAATGATTTACCTTCCGCAAACAAAGTGTCCAAATCACGTTTAAGGCAAAGATGCTCTGCCTTACGGAATGTGTTGCGGTCAGCGAATATGTTCATGTCGTTTTCCATTCTTATTTTATTATAAATTAAAAAGCCATACTCACACTGATGGAAAGTATGGCTTATGTTATTTTGCGACGCTGCAATTATTTGTCTGCGTTCTCCTTAAAATACAAATCCATTGCCTCAGCCATAGACTTCGATTTCTCGTTAGGAGCGGCGATGTTCACTGTAAGTCCAGCCTCTTCAGCAGCCTTGACAGCTGTCGGTCCGAAACAACCGATCTTGATATCTCCCTGTACGAAATTAGGGAAATTCTTGAACAATGAAGCGATACCCGATGGGCTGAAGAAGACAAACATATCATACTTGAAGTCTGGATCCTGTGTGAAGTCTGTACTTACTGTACGGTACATAACTGCCTTTGTGTGAGGAATATTATTCTCATCCATTACAGACACGATATCATCCTTATGATCCTTCTGGATTGACTTGTTCTCATCATACACATCAGATACGACAACCAAATATTTCTCAGACTGATGTTTCTTGATTGCCTCTACAAGACCTTGTACTGATCCATCCTCAGAGAAGAAAATCTTACGCTTTCTATAAGCGACGTACTTCTGGATATACTGTGAAAGATTCTCTGAAGTGAAGAAATACTTCATCGTTTCAGGAATTGTGATTTTCATCTCTCCACAGATTCTGAAGAAATTATCTACTGCTGTACGGGCAGTAAAAACAATAGCAGTGTGGTC
>CAMJFV010000175.1 GCA_946405045.1 uncultured Bacteroidales bacterium
TGGAACATTTCCCCTTGCATGTAATGCTTCTCTCGCTTAGCGTAATGTGTTGTCTTTTTATCTTTATCTGCCATATATTTGTATTTCTTTATAACAATGCCGAAAATAAATTTTCTCTATAAATTACCACAGAGACACTGTGTCCACAGAGAACGGCACTTCGTGCCTTTTTTGAGATTTTTTGTTACATTATCAACCTTTTTATTCCATCTTTTAAGAGAACTTCATTGAAATTAATTAATAATGCGACTTTCAATTTTGCTAGCTTCAGATATGTTAGTGTTTGAGCTTTAAAAATAGGTTTCATTTCTGTAACCGATTTTAATTCAACAATCACACTGTCCTCAACTAACAAATCTATGCGATATCCACTGTCTATTACTACATCTTCGTACGTAATGGACATCTCTTTTTGAGACTCCACTTTTAATCCATTCTTCCTTAACTCGTAAGCAAGACATTTTTCATATGCAGACTCTAATAGCCCGGGACCTAATACTTTATGTACTTTAATCGCACAATTTATAATTTTGCCTGTTATTTCATTTGTCTCCATTTCCTCTTTAACTTAAATCTATGCACGAAGAGAATTAGAATGTCTGTTATGACAATCACTATAGCTTCTGATGTGCGGAAAAAATGATTCGTATTTTTATTTCAAATCCATTAATCTCTTTTGTCTCTGTGCCTCTGTGGGTTTAATTATTATCCCAAGAATGATGTCAGAGGTGAACTTGCGACTGCTTCTCCTGCTGTCACGGCTCCTAGACCTGCTTCGTATGCGTCACGTCCACATTTCACTGCATCACGGAATGCTACTGCCATACGTACTGGATCTCCAGCCACTGCGATAGCTGTGTTCACCAAACAAGCGTCTGCTCCTAACTCCATGGCTGCTGCGGCATGACTCGGTGCTCCGATACCTGCGTCTACAACAACAGGGACATTGGCCTGCTCGATGATGATTTTCAAGAAATCTTCTGTACGCAAACCTTTGTTTGAACCGATTGGTGCTGCGAGTGGCATGACTGTTGCGGCTCCTGCCTCTTCAAGTCTCTTACAAAGCACTGGGTCTGCTTGGCAATATGGCAATACCACGAATCCTAGTTTCACCAACTCTTCTGTAGCCTTCAATGTCTCGATTGAGTCTGGCAACAGATAGCGTGGATCTGGGTGGATCTCAAGTTTCAGCCAGTTTGTGCCGAATGCCTCACGACTCATTTTTGCTGCGAATACTGCCTCTTTTGCGTCACGCACACCACTGGTGTTTGGCAGTAATTGTATGTTTTTGTCGACGATATGTTTTAGCATGTCATCATTCGCGTCTCCAAGGGAAATACGCTTCATTGCCACCGTCACCATCTCTGTCTCTGAAGCGACGATTGAATCTTTCATCAAATCGTTGCTGCTGAACTTTCCTGTTCCAAGGAATAGACGAGAGTTGAACTCTCTGCCTGCTATTATTAGTTTGCTCATTTATGTTGTTGTATTTATTATTCTGTTTGTTTGAATCTCACGTCTCTACGAGATTAGAAACATTTTTCGATTGTTTTCAAAATCTCTTCAGTCTCTGTTTTGGGATCGTCGGCCGACAAAATGCCTCCTGATATGGCGACGCCGTTAGGTCCGCTGTGTAACACTTTTCGGACATCGCCTTTTGTGATTCCTCCGATTGCTACAATAGGAATGTTGATGCTTTGCTCCCTGCATTTCCATACGATTTCCTGATAACCTTCCAATCCAAGCACTGGAGCAAGTTTTTTCTTAGTGGTTGTGAAACGGAATGGTCCGCAACCGATGTAGTCGACATCGTCTTTGATGGCAAGAATGTCGTTGAAACTGTTGCATGTGCCTCCGATGATAAATCCGTCTCCAAGGATAGCTCTTGCGTCTTTAGGATTCATATCCGTCTTTCCAAGGTGTACTCCGTCAGCTCCGACCTCTTTCGCAAGCTCGACATGATCGTCGATAATCATCACTGCGTCATATTGCTTGCATAATGGCAGAAGTTCAAGAGCCACTTTTTTCACCTCTTCCACAGGAGTCTCCTTCATTCGTAGCTGTATCCACTTGCATCCACCTTCTAGAGCAAGTTTGGCACCTTCGATCTCATTTCTCCCGTTTACAGGATGTGTTATAAGTTGTAGCGAGAAAGCTCGCATCTGCATTAGATTCACCTTTGTCGAAATTTAATTGTTTATATTCCACGGGGCGACGAAGGTCATAGCTCAAATTGTCTATGTCACTTCTGCGTCTCTGTGGTTAATTTATTCAATCATTTGTTTTATAATGTCAAGCTGAGCGATTCCATCTTTCCATGCACTTCCGAGAATAGCGACTCCTCCAAATCCGTACTCTTTCACTTGTTGTACTTTCCCTACGGTGATTCCGCCAAGAGCAATCACTTTCTCGTTTATGATTCCGTCTTTCTTAGCTTGACGCAAAACTTCGTCTGGAAAATTAGACGCGTATCCGTTTTTGCTTATGCTGTCGAAAATCGGGCTTAGAAAGCAGTATTCCATGTTCGTGGATGCTTCAACTTCTGCAAGTGAGTGGCAAGAGCGTGAAGAACAGACGGATGCTAATTCGGGATGACGTCCGTTAAGGTGAGCTCCGCCGAGATTATATTCGTCCACCAGGTTATAGTGGTCGTGAAGTACAATTTTCCCTCTCTCATCAGCGGAAAGTCCATATATGATGCGTCTCATAGTCTGCTCATCTGCTTTCGGATGACGAAGATGCAGACGGAAAATGCCGCAAGCGATCACTTTCTTTATCTGCTCCGTCTCCCCCACAAAAGGCTCCTCTGGAGTGATGACGACAACTTTCCAATTCTTCATTTCTAATTTAGCATTTAGCATTTCTAATTTTATCTCATCCTCCACACACGGCACGAATCATCATGACGTCTGTTCCCTCTGCAAGTTTTGTGGAAGCCCACTCGTCGCGAGGAATGACTTCACTGTCTATAGCGAAGGCCACTCCTTTGCTGTCAATTCCAAGTTTGGTGCAGATGTCGGACAATACTGCTCCGTCTTGCAATTCCAAATCTTCTCCGTTCAGTTTGATTTTCATATTTCAAGAATTATTCTGTTTCTACAAAATGGTTCAACGGCCCATATCCATCAGTGATGTCAAGGCCGACAGCCCCAGCGATAGCGCGGTTGACATATCCGTGAGCTATTTTCACCGACGTCTTCAGATCATATCCGTTTGCCAGACAACTTGCGATAGCTGAAGACATAGTGCAGCCAGTGCCATGAGTGTTGGTGGTCTTGATTTTTTCGGAGGTGAATCTTATCTCTTCATTTCCGATTTTTAGGATGTCGACGCAGATGTTTGAATTTGCGTCACCACCTTTGTTGAGAATCGCAGGAACATGTGTGGAAGATCCGTTGACTCTGCTTTTGATAATGTCTCCCAAAATCTCAGTCTCCTTCACATTTGGGGTGACGAGTAGGGCATAGCCACAAAGAGTCCGGTAGAGATCAATGGTATCATCGTCGAATTTACGGTTCCCCAGCGTCGCACTTATTATCGGATCTATCACCAGATTTTTGGGAGCGTGTTTGTCAAAGAAATCGATCAGTATCTTTAATTGAGATTTTGTTGCGATCATGCCGCATTTCATGGCATCCACACGGTAATGGTCGAAGATATCTGAAATCTGTTTGCGAAACATATTGTCGCTCACAGCTTCAACGCCGTTGAATGATTTCGGATTTTGCGACGTTGTGGCGGTAAGCACAGACATGCCATAGACGCCGAATCTGCCTGCCACTCGGATGTCGGCAAGCACTCCAGCTCCACCAGTAGGGTCGAACGCACCTATCGAAACCATTGTCTTCATAAAAAAAAAATTGCGACGCAGAAGCATTGCCTCCGCGTCGCATTATCTCGACTATATGATTGCATCACATATTTCAAGAAGAATGTTCCTACATCGGCATTACCCGCATCAGGTTATCAATTAAAGGGTATGATCTCAGCCTCGAACACTTCTCAGCACCCCTCTTCTTCTGTTTTGTTTCTGCAAAGATAATTGTTTTTGGGATAGGGTGGTGGATTTTATTGTTATTTCTTTTCCCCGTCCTTTTTGAATTTTGCCCAAAAAGCTCTTCTTTTCGCTCTTGCTTCAAAGAATTTCTCACGTGCATCGAGAGCCTCTTCTATCGCGAGCTGTATATCCATTCCTAAGATTTCCGCATAACATCCTACTATCTGCACGAAAATGTCTTTGCTGCTGAATTTACAGATGTTTTCCATTCTGTCGCGGAAAGAGATATCCTTGTCTGTGAATTCCATTCTGTTGTTGTCGATCAGAGAGAAATGGTAGTTTGTGTCTCCGTCTTGATAATACAGGATATTTCCGCCGTTAAGATCGTTATGCAACACTCCTTTTGTGTGAAGATCGATCAGAAATCTTGCGAGAGACATTGCCAAGTGGTCGTCAAGAGGTCTGTCTTGAAGGATAAGTGGCTCCAGACTTTTATATGATGTTTTTTCACAAGCAAAGTAGCAGTATTCCATCAATCCAGCCTTCTTTTGCTCCACGTAAGCTATAGGGGTAGGGGTGTCGATTCCCAATTCAAGAAGTTTGAGTCCGTTGTAATATGCTCTCTCAGCTTTGCTCTTTCTGAAAAATGAGTAGACGACGCGTTGCACAGACAACGGTTTTTTATATCTCTTGATTACAATGTCTCTGCCAAGTTCGGAAATGGCAAAACTTCTCACTGCATTTCTGTCAAGATGCAATGTTCTGCCTTTCTGGCGGTAACGTGTATCCAAACTCTCCAAGAAAACCACAAGTTCCTTGCAATTCTTATATTCGTCGTTGATTACTACTTTCATTGCTCAGTTGAATTTATTTTGCAAAAATAAATAAAAAATATTTTTTTATGAGTTGAAGATATTATATTCTGCATATCAGTTTTTGTGATTTGTTTCCAATTCTCAAAATATATATCCCCTCATTCTTCAAATCGAAATTTATTCCTTCGGGAGAAACTGTTGCAGTATATAGTAATTGCCCGTTTGCTTTATAAATAGAAATCTTTTCGCCTGTTCCAAAAAGATATATGATGGTGCCAATATTATACCAACGCGTCTCCTCTTTTTGGAA
>CAMJFV010000176.1 GCA_946405045.1 uncultured Bacteroidales bacterium
CATATCTATCCAACAACCAGCTTGAAGGATGCGGTCCTTTATAACAAACAGAATTAAGTTTATTTTTTTTAATACAACTTTTTATTTCTTTCTGAACCAAATCTTGTAGATTAGGAGTTCCTTTTCCTTTGGTACAAAAATTTAAAATAACATCAGGCTCGAATGATTTAAGTCTATTGCTAAAATCACTTTTCATTATCTTCTCCTCCCACATATGCCTAAAAACGATATCTCTGTATAATTTAGTGGAATATCCCAAACTACACTGATACTGAATACTGTTCATCAAAATAATCCGATAAGAGTGACTATTTAAATCAATTTGAGAAATTTTTCCAATAAGTTTCCTCAAATGTAACTCTAATAATGCACCTGTGGTTCCAAGAGCTGGATTAACAAAATCTTCATATTCATCCTTATGAGGACTTTCTAAAACAATCACAATTGTTTTTATAGAAGGTATCTTTTTCTTCCAATAATCAATTTTTGTAATATTTTCAAAATTTATTCTTATATTCTTATCGTAAAAAGTCCAAATCTTGGTTTTATGAATAACGCCAAACACTATATCCGGGCACTCTTCAAATTTTGGCAAAGACATATCAATTCCTTTCAGAATTCCTTTCAGATTTAGAGATTTAATTACTTTTTTAAAATCAAAATCTTTCATATTTATCTTTCTTTATTATACGGACACAAATCCATCAACAACTCTCTTTGTTCTTCTTCAGTTAGTTTATAAGAACTTAACAATTGCAACAACTCCTCTTGGCGTGGTTGTCCTAATGTAAGTCTATACAAAGATAAAACTTTTATAAGCCTTTCGTATGACATTTTATCTCTACTAAAAGGATATAGAGGAACAATACGTTCAATCATTTCTCGTTTTTCATCTGGCAACCTATCTTTCCACTCTGGAGGCAAACACCAATGAGGTACTATTTCTGAATACTTTTTATCACCATTAAATTCTTGTGTTGCTTTCTCAAACAAATCATTCCACAATATAGATTTAACATCATCTCCAAAAATATGTGCCACATTTCGTCTTATAGCAAGACAATTGTATCTATTGATTCTGCCTTCTCTTTGTTCGAAATCTACAGGATTTGATGGCAAATTCCAATGAATAATTTTTCTTGCATACCAATGAAAATCAAGTCCTTCCTGTCCAACTGAAGTTGTTGTAAGAACAAAAGGTCTAAATGGAGAATTAAAAGTTGTACGGATAGACGTAACTCTGTCAACACCCTCTTCTGTCTTTACATCAGATGCAAAAGATATCGCAAAATGAGTTCGCATCTGCATTCTATCATTGTGATTACCTGTTTCGAAAGATTCCTTTGAATCTATGCTCAGACGTGTTGATTTACGCTTTTCGCAAATCTGCATATTTTTAACAAAATGATCTCCAGACAAATAATAATATTCATCTAAAACAGCCTGAAGATTACCCATAACACAGTACTTTAGTACATTTTCGTAATACTCTTGATTATTATCATAAATCAAATCAATTGTTGCTGCTGCTATCGATCTATTAAAAATAGACACTATTGTCCCTGACAATTCAGAAGCAATCTTTTTACGATCTTCCTCATTGTAATTAGACAAACATCTATAAATGCAAATTGCAGGAGAAGCAACTGAAATATCAACTAGAATTTCTTCTATATTCTTTGGAACAGACTCAATATATTTTGACTCTCCATCCAAAATTGACATGACATCTTCAATACTTTCAAATCCTGAAGAATCAGACCTCTTTAGACTCCTCAAAGAGTCTGTTTCACTGAACTTATCCTTAATCTTTTGTATAAGATCAATACGGATTTGCTTTATATCCATTCCCAAGTAGGACTTTGGATTGTATAATTCTGCAAGATAATCACATGTCTTTCTTAGTAATGAACCTCCTGTTTGAGTTAATCGTGAGACACCATATCCCTTTAATTTCTTACCTTTTTCTTCATCATCATCAGTGTTGAAATAAGAAGGGACTCTATGCCGTTGATTGTCTTTAATCTTCCCAATAGTCAATCGTTCTGCATAATAAGACATCATGACTGAGGTCATGCGAGGCACCATTTCCCAAGATGAAAAAATTATAGCTTTTGAAAAGTTCTTCTGTTTTGAAAAAACACAATTTTCATCAACCTTGTAGTATGGTCGTGACGCTGGAACCCAAAGCAAAAATTCTACTCCACTCTTACTTTTAGAGTAAGATGATCCAAAAAACATTCCGTATAGATACTTTAACCTCGCATTACTATCGTATGGAATATTTTCATATCCATTCACTCGATAGAATGGAATTAAAAGTTTATTTGTCTGTTTTATATTTACCTTTTTCCTGTGTTTTTCAAAATAGTCGGTTTTGATTTTATATTTGTCCATAAAAGACAGTATATATGGAGATGATTTCACATATTCTACAGGAAACTTTTTATTTTCAGCAATTGGAGCAAGCTGATTTTGAACTTCAAGATATGACTCAATATCCTTATTATCTATTTCTATCTCTTCAGACAAGTCTCTCAATATGCCACTATTAAAACGTTCTGTTCGTGACATCACACTAAAAAGCATATCCTCTGCTTCTTGTTTGACAGTAAATAGCATATCTTTATCTCCAGATAATAATGCTTTTTTATACTTCGACCATGTTTGCTTAAATTCTTTATATACAGAAGTTGAAAAAAGGAATTCCATCAACTCCATAAAATCCTTATAATGATGATCTTCTTTATCATCATTCAATTCTTCTAATGTTGAATATGGCTTATATGGCGTTGCTGACAATAACAATACTTTTGTAGATGGATTTCCAAAGAACTTGTTTACCAACAATTGATTCTCAGAACTATCGGAATGAATCAAATCCTTAAAACGCTGAAATTCGTCCATTATCACTAAATCTGGATTCAGCATATCAAGACTAATTTCAGCAAACAGTTGACGGATTTTTTTTAAGATTGTTTTTTTATCATAATACTCATCTTTATTTTTAATGCTTTCATAAAGTTCGTCGCAAATATCCACATAATTATCTTCAGATAACTTTTCTGTCAATTTACCACTGATTTCATCTACATACTCAGGATTGTTAGGCATCCAAGTTGTATAATAATCCCTAAAATCTATCCACGAATTATCCCCAGCATTTATTTGAAACCAATTCCAAATTTCATCATCCATATTTTGGAAACTAGGCAATCGTGACAAAAAATAACAAATCAAAGCTCTCTCACCCATCATTCCTTGTCCATTTTTCAATTGCAATGAAGTTGCTGGAGTCAATGGGATAATTTGTTCAGTCTTTCTTGTTGGATCTTTTTGTTTGTTAATTCTATCATTATATATACTTAAATGCAGCATAGAAAGGCGGCTGTTTGCTATATCAAAACCACCATCAGTATCTATACCCAAATTGCCTATATTCTGCTTGGCTATATTAAGGTTTGAACAAACATAAACCACCTTAAAACAAGCATTCTTATCAGAGGTTTTATTCCTGTATTCATCACGCACAAATCCGACTACTGTCTTTGCCACAGTAGTCTTACCCAATCCTACTTCATCTGAAAGAAGAACTCTATTTTGACCTTTATTGAAAAGATCAACAATATGTTTGGCTGAAGCTATCTGAAAATCCTTTGGTTCATTCATTTTCTTCGTGATGTTTTGGCCGCCTTTTCAAACGCCGAATAAAAATTCATAAATCCTTCTGGTATAACCTTTTTATCCAAACCATCTATTTTATCTTTGATTTGAATGATTCTATCTGGTTCTGAATATGAAAGGCGAAGGAAGTCTTCGTATAATGGACTATCTAATAAATATTTACTTTCACCACCAGGAATCTTCTCCAATATTTTTTTTAAGTGTTCCCTTTCTGTAATAAAACTCTCTGGTGAATCACTTAAAATATAACCAAGATAATCTAGAAACTTTGAAGGAGAGTCAATGATTGAATTTTTAATTGCAATATCTCTTTCTTTTGTCGGAAGACCTTTGGTTTGTAACTTTACTATTCGAGAAAAGCCACCAGCTTCAACTACATATAATTCTGACAACTCAACAAGTTTAAACCCGACAAATGTGTTTTCTTTTGATAATTGCTGAATCATATCCGGTCGATGAATTGAATAAATTTTTATGCCGTCAATCAACTTAGATGTTGTCAGTTTGACATTCCAGAGTTCTCCTGACGACTCAACTGTAGCTTTGGTATTCTGAATGATAATAACAGCTTTTCTTATCTCTTCGTCATTTACAATTGGAGATTCCGCTTGTGTATCATATTGAGTAATCCTTTCAAAGAGGCATTCTCTTTCATCGTTGATCAACTCATTTCTATAAACATTGTAGCTTGACAAATTTGGGCTATATCGTAATTTCAATAAGAATTCAGCATTCCTATAAAATCCATTTTTGGTAGCATTTGTGG
This sequence comes from uncultured Bacteroidales bacterium, assembly GCA_946405045.1. Classification (GTDB taxonomy): domain Bacteria; phylum Bacteroidota; class Bacteroidia; order Bacteroidales; family Paludibacteraceae; genus UBA1723. The sequence goes on from CAMJFV010000176.1 coordinate 4,451, forward strand.
ATCCCAAATATAGATAATTTCTTCCTGCATTATTTGAGAAATACATCTTTGCATGCAGATCACTTGTCACATCATCACTATCAAGCAGTTCGCCTTTGACGACATAAACGCCATCGCTTTCCTGAAATTTTTCAAATAGTTCTTCCGATATTTGAGAAAGCCATTCTTTTCTCGTGATCAAAGTCTTTCTTCCTGCGTAAGTAAAAATGTTTTTAAGTCCGACCTCATCAATGAAAGGAGACATAACAACACAATCTCTAGAATTACCTATTTCATCAAAGCACCTATGTCCAGCATTTTCATCATTCATTCCAATAGGAATAAACTCGTAGTCATCAAACACTTCAGGATTGCCACTTGCATCTTCAATACGAACATCAAATTTCCTTACTTTTTTAAGATCAGAAATAAGAGCATCTATTTTTTTAGTCTGCTCTTTACTAATAGTATTTTTCGACTCTGATTTCAACCATTCAAGAAACTCCCATAAAGGTTTTACCTTACCAATGTTTCCATCTACATTACATATTTTTCCTGTCAGAACAGCAGCGATATCCAGACATCCACTTTGTGTCATATTACGGCTAGAAACAATCACTTTGATTTGCGACAAATCTCCGTCGACCTCTGTTTCTTTTATTATCCAGACCTTGGGAT
>CAMJFV010000177.1 GCA_946405045.1 uncultured Bacteroidales bacterium
CCTCCAGTAACAACAACTTTGACTGGAGATGTCTCGTCCTTACATACTGTAGCATTTCCAGAAATAGTAGCAGACAAAGACTTCGCAGGTTCAGAAACAGTCAAAGGAATATCTATTATACATTCGTTGGCATCTCTTGTAGTCATTGTATATGTACCTGCCTTCAGATTATCGAAATTGTTACTTGACTGCCATTCATCTTCTCCTGTCTCACGCGGTGACTTTGAATAATAATAAGGTTCAACTCCTCCTTTCACAGACAATGAAATCTGACCGGTAGCATTACCCTTACAATCAACATCAACAACAGTCTGTTCTCCGTTCCATTCCAATGGAGACGGTACTTTTAGAGAGACTGTAGTGTGAACCTCTCTGTTACATCCGTCTGTCACTGTAACCAAAACATCCTTGTCGGAATTGATTCTCGTATCAGAATTAACTTCTGTTCCGGCTATCTTAAACGACCAGTTTGAGGCGATCAAGCCACAAGATGTCTGGAAATCAACAGCATTTTTAATCGCATCAAATGGAATTGCGAATTCACAATTAACGCCATTTGTCAAAGTAATCGGACTAATATCTGCCGCATCCTTGATTGTCGATTCCGATATTGAAGTTGTAAATGAACCACTCTTCACCGCACTCACACATCCACTTTCTAAGTTCTTCACACTTACTGAATAGTTATAGATATCACCACAACTATTCTTTACTGGAATCACAGCAGAACTTGAATTACCCAAAGACTGATCTCCATTCTTCCATGTGTACAGATTATCACCAATTGTATATCCGCCATTTAGATTAACAGAAACATTGTAGTATTCCTTATTTGCACATAGATCCGACGGATTAACGAAATCGCCAAGTACTGGTGATGCATAAACTGCTGCAGATGCTGTTGCAGTATCACTCTCACAACCGTCTGCCTTCACGACCACACGATAAGAAGCTTCTGCCTTTGCGTATGTAGGCGGAAGAGTCAAAGTTTTTGTCTTAAAATCACCATATGCTTCTTTATCCCACTTATACTGGTATCCGACACCGGCATTTGCACCAATTGGCATTGCAGTGATAACAACATCCTCATCACAACTCTTCTCAGAAGATGTCGTTAGAATCACACTAGGTTGTGGTTTAACTACAATATTCACTGTATGTGAAGTATTACCACATTGAGTTCCATCAGAAACTGTCACTGTATAAGTATACTTTCCTGGAATATACTTGCCACTCTCACTATCTTTCGGTAATGAAGGAGTATAAGTATTTGCAGTAGCTCCTGGTATTTCTTCGTTACCATTGAACCACTTATATGCAAAGTTTCCAGAACCTCCACTTGGCAACGTCTTAAACTTAATGACAGGAGAAGTTGAATCTGTATTAGCACAGAATGGCTCTATAGTATTAAGCTCACCCTCATTGAACTCTGCCTGATGTCTTATTATCAATCCCTCAACATCATCCTTACATCCATTATTATCTATGACCTCGATAGAATATGTATTAGGAGGTAAATTAGAGATCACACCATTTTGAACATTAGCCGAGACTCCGTTGATTGTATATGAGTATGGAGCAGATCCATTATTTGTCGACACACTTATTATTCCTGTATTGCCACATACATTAGGTGTATTTACAGTAGCTGTAAGTACAGGATTTTGATTAACATTAAACTGAACCTGTTTTGATGTTTCTAATCCACAACCATTTATAGCTTTGTACGTGAACACATAATTACCTGCAGAAAGATCCTTGATCTGATCCGCTGAAAGAACAGCAGATCCATTATACCAACTTTCTGAACGATTGTTTTTATCGGCCACATTGTCGTTCCAAGTCACAGATACCACTGGCAAATTTTCCATTGATTTCCCCTGACAAATAGCAGCCCAATCTGACACATTAAATTCAGGTGCAGTATAAACGGATACATTCACATCTTTAGTTGCGACATCACACACGTCTCCATTCTTTGCCACAATCGTGAAGTTCTTGCCGACAGAGATTTTATCAGTCAAGACGATTGTATCATTTTCATATGTGTAAGACACATTCGCGTCGCCTTCTTTCACACCATTAATTGTTCCGATTATTGATGCGATAGGAATTTCAACAACACTTCCTGGATTGTCTCCATTCTTAGGGCAGACCACCGCAACCTCACCAATTGAAATTGCAGGCTTGCGATAAACAGTAGCTGTTTTATCCACTGATTGCTTACTTACACATTTGGTCGTTGCATTCTCAGCCTTAACATAATATGTCTTTGAGACCTGATTGCCAGCAGTAGGCAAAGACAATGTCTTCGTTGCAGCACCTAAAGCAAACGAGCCAGTCTGATTTGTCTCACTCCAATAGAAATTATAATTATTCGTGATTCCATTGACATCTGCATTGAATGTAGTTGATTCACATCCATCATTTGCAGTCAAATTGACTTCTGGAAGAGGATTGACTGTCAACGTATATCTTAGTCTATTCTCTTTTCCACTACACTGATCTTTCACAACTATAATAAGATCATAATTTCTCTGAGTCTCTCCACTTGCCAAAACATTAACGCGTGGAATATACTCTGCAGACGTAGCGTTTTCTATCTTATTTCCAGGAAGAACCTCGTTTTTATACCACTCATAAATAAACTCGGCATTTCCATACGATTCCGTATTCACCACTTTAATAGGATTTGGAGAATCTTCGGAACATATTGTCTGACTTATTGTTTCTAGAGATGGAGCGACCTTAAAGTCTGTATAGGTCTCAACCTTAACCTTTGACGAAGTTGATGTACATCCATCACTATCAGTAACTGAGAATGAGTATTCTCCTGGTATCACATTTTTAGCCTCATCTCCACTGAATGTCATTCCTGATGGCATCTGCGATGGAGACACCAAATTGTATGTATATGGAGAAGTTCCTCCAGACACAGTAAATGTAATATCAGTCGTTGAATACAAACATATTGGTGATTCCTTAGGAGCTCCGCTTAAAACCAAAGGTTCTGGTTTGTCTACATACACTGTTATCTCATCAGACACACATGCATCAGATGCGACAATTGTCATCTGAACAGGTTTTCCTAAGATGTTCTGACCTCCGATATTTTCTTTGATAGAATATGTAACATTTCCGAATCCACAAGTTCTGTCAACATCACAGATTTCCTCATAAACACCTAGATTTGAATTATCCAATACAGGCACGACAAACGTACAATTACCTATAGACTGTGGTTTCAGATGTATGTTTGCGGCAGCTTTTGCTTCATCAGTAAATGCAATTGTAGGTGTAGTGATTGAGAATGTCTTGGAATCTGTTCCCTTACATCCTGTAGTTTCATTAGTGATCTCAACATTATAAGACACGGCACCGCCACACTTGTTTGCAGCCACAACTAAAGTGTCAGTGCCTGCAATCGTCACATTATTCGAGAACACATGACTGTATGTGTAATCTCCTGTCTGGTCTGAGACAGAAACCGAGATAGGATATTTTCCTTCAGCATTAGCACAGACATTAGAAGGGACAGTCAATGTAGGCTCAGGATTCTGGTTGATTATCAACGTCCAAGAGCCAGCACTTCTAACCCACTCTGTCATACACTTATCGTCTTTTGCCTCACGATAGTATTTATATGTACCAGGTGCTGTGACATTTGGAGTATACGATACTCCTGTAGCATCAGCTATTTCACTTTCTGCACCACCTTGTTCCAAAATCCATCGGTATGAGATTGTTGCAGAAGGGATAGACGTTGCTGTTGCGGCACTCTTGATTGCATTGACTGGAGAGCCATAACAAATTGTCTGGCCTACACTTTCGATAGTACCAGGGTTGAATTCTGCAGGCTGTGTGATTGTCACATCCACAACAGCACTCTTACATCCCTTAGAGTCGAATGCCTGAACATAGTATTTATTCGCAGGCAATTCAGAATCAGATGTAAACTGAGTGTCTATATTATCAGAAGCCGTTCCATATTTATAAATATAAGTGCCTCCATTTCCTCCATTAGCAGCGACTGTGATTTTACCTTTTGAACCATGACACTCAGCATTCGTAGGTGTAGCAGTCAACGTGACAATTGAAGGTTCTGAGACATTTATATTCTTATTATTGTAACATCCGTTAGCATCAACGACTCTCAACACATAGTCGCCAGCAATAAGATTCGATACAGTCTTTTCATTTACCTCTGTGAAATTATCATCTGACGCTTTTTTATAATAATAGTGGTAGTCTTCCTTGCCGCCAACAATATTTCCGATAGAGATTGTTCCATCACCGTCGCCCTTACATTTTACAGAAGTAGACGATACATTTTCAATCGAAATTGGAGTCGGAACGACCAAATTGATCACCTGATCCACACCGTCAGCATGACAGAAATCCTTAGCTGTGATTGTCACACTCGTTGATGAATAGACAGGAGTGGCAGGATCAATGCTCTGTGTATATGAGATATCATTGCCACATGAAGACGTTGCTATATTATAAGAAGCAGAACCTACAAAATTAGGCACCAAGAATTGACACTGTGAGCTTGTCAACTCCACCGTCTTCAAATTATCAGGCAATTGGAATGTCAAATCACCTGTTTTGATTGCAAACGAACCAGATGCTCTTGACTGACATCCGTTTCCATTCTCGACCAACACCTCATAAGTGACATTGCCTGAACATCTGTTTGATGGTGTAAAGTTCACAATATCAGTGTTGTTTATATCTAGAGTTCCACCAGTGACAGACCATACATATGACTCATTAGAATCTGTGTTACTTGCCACCACACCAAGAGCGTAAGATCCACTCTCTATCGAGCATACAGATGTGCCTGAAGGATTGCTGGCAGACAATGTCAAAACTGGTTTCGCCTTGAATGTAAGCTCTAAGATATCACTTTCCTTTTTACAAGCGACGTTGCTTGTCGGAAGCTCTTTTGCCGAAGCTGTAAGTTTATATCTATTTCCTGAAGATGAATTTGTCAGTCCAGTCACACTCGGATTTGAAGAAGACGTAGGAGAGACAAGGCTCCATGAATATGTGTACTTTGTATTATCAGGATTCTTGATAGCG
>CAMJFV010000178.1 GCA_946405045.1 uncultured Bacteroidales bacterium
TCACCACAATCGAAGCATTCTCCGATGATGTCTTGACTCGGTATGTCTCGATGTAGCGGGCGATGACACGCTCGTTATATTTGACATCACTTTTTTCTGACATATCAATATCAACATTGACATTTGCATAAAAACATAGATAAAGGTAACCTCGTTCAGGATCGGCATTGCACTCAGGAGTATATGGATAATCATCTAATGAAGGGAAATCAAACACCCAATGCAAGTTCTCATTAATATCATACTTAGCACATCTGAATGAATTATCTCCTGGATTTGGAAGCTCTTCCAAATCTGACGAATATTTACGTTCTATGAAATCATAATCCTCAAATCTCAAAATATTGAAATTTTTATCAAATCTAAAAGATTTTTGACTGCCACAATTTCTTGCGGTATTGTAAGGATAGCTTTCCAACTCTCGAAAAGACAAATCAGGATTAAGCATATAATAAGTCTCTTCTCCTTTATCCCAAATAACATAAGGGACAGAAACTATCACTTGATTTTTTGAATTGACAAAAAAACGTTTAGCCTGATTATCATTTTCATTTATAACTCTGTAATTCAACAACTCTAACTTATCATCTTTCAACGAATACTTGCATAAAGCAGCAGAAGCGACACATCTCCATCCTGTCTTCTTTTTGACTATAACAGGATTAGATTCATCAAAACTGATATTCATTTCATCACCGCCAAAAGGTATATGACAGAACAACGTATCACCAACAAATATCAAATTCTGAACCAAGCGTGGACTCTCGCCCTTAAAAAAATCCATTTCATCGTCTGCATCTGAGCCTATACCAAATGCTTGCTTGAATTCCAAATCAGACGACAATCTTACAAAACATTTATCATTGTCTCCAAATCTTTTTATAGAGACCGGAGTTTGTTCATTCAATCTCTTAAATTCAGGCGTCACATCCAATATGAACCAAAGATCTCCATTCGCTGATACTGACACTCCACAATAGTTAGAAAAAGCAAAAGGGAATGAGCCCTGTCCACTTGTTACGACATTATCCAACTCTATTTCAAATTCTTTCAATACTTTTCCATCTTCCTTACTGATTTTCAATAAAAACGCCGAAAAACTGCCTGATGCTTTCCTTGTGACACCATCATATACAAAAATTTTTTCTTGAGGCAATACTACTAGCAACAAATGATCATCAAACTCAACCAATTTTCTTACACCTGACACAGTCTTCGCCCAAATACACTCTCCACTAGAAGAGAATTTTAGCACAACGTCTGTGGGTGATGAAGGCAATCTATCTCCATTAGGCAAAACGCCACCCTTATAAAATGCCGACATATATAAATTTCCATCTTCGTCAACTAGAGAACGCTCTGGTATTGATTCCGACGAATTATCCAATGGAATAGTTCTATCAAGCGACAATCCATAATCACCATTTGAATAAACCTTCACCTCTGGAATTGCATTTGCACTTACCAAAGAAAAGAATGAAATAAAAAATATCAGTAACCTTTTCATATCAATTTTGTTCCTTTTTTCTTCCTAAATAGACATACATATAATGAACCTTCTCTCCTATTTTCAACACCAAAATATACGGCATTGTATACTTTAGATGATACTTGGATGATCTCAAATCCAATTCTGATATTAGTGACACTGACTTCTCTTTATCACCGGAAGACACTGCTATTGGTTGTCTAATTATTTTATTTCCCATAGTATCACAAAGCAAAATCTCTACTTTTTCATCATCGTCATAAATATCAAAACTCAAAACATCATCGTCCTCTACCAAAACATGAGAAGATAAACTGATATTATGACACACATCCTTACATCTTAAATTTGATACTTCCACTCTGTTTATATCATCGTGGCCATTTCCATAATTTGCAAGTATGGATTTAGATATAGGATCAACATACAAAACGTAATAATCAAAATATTCTTTTCCATCCCTTAAAATAATGTTTCCTGTACTATAAGTGCCATCTTCATTAGCTTTCAAAATTTTATAATCAAAAGCATAAGATGAAACTGTGTCTGCACTATTGAAGAATAAATACACTTCTCCATTTTCTACAGCATTTTCAATGCCAACAGAGAAATTTAATTGTTTTGTATCACCTGTTGAAACACACTCCGCATTCGGATTTACTATTTTTGGGTGCATATCTCCACTATTACAAGCATACACATTCCAAAAGCCATCCAAAAAGCCATACTGGGTCGGGAAAACAGCATCATTTCCATCTACTTGAGAAACTTCTATTCTATATTTTATACTTCTATATTTTTCACCACTTTGACCTTCTAAAGGTATAGTCGTACTATAGTAATTATTGTTTAACTTGATTATTTTATCCTTATCTAATGTATGAGTAGTTTTTTTAGGATCATCTGGGTACATATACACAACTTTAGCATCTCCATATACCGCATTATCACAACCTCCTGCTATTGAAAATTTCACAGGAAGATCTGAATCTAAACATTCTATATCATATTTGGACGTCTCTGGGGCTCTTATTACAGCTCCTGGATAAACATATTTTGTATTCGCCAAATCTGATTTTCCATTAATCTCTATCGAAATACTATAATTCTCTCCACATTCCAAAGATGTTTCAGAAAAACATTTTGATGATATGCGAAGATAATGGCGATTCAAAAGATTGTCCGAAATTTTTTTTGCAAATTGAGAAAAAGCATAACTTCCTGGTTCAATATTATTCGCATATGCATTTAGTATTCGACATGCATCATATTTGTCATAATGGTCATATAAAGAACGTAATATAAATGAAGCTTCATTAATGTTAATAGCATCTGCATCTCTACTCACCCAAATAGTATCATTTTTTCCATTATTATTCTCAACAAAACGAAAATTAATTGATCCGTTTTCTCCCAGAATAACATTTTCTCCATCAATCATAATTTTCAATTCTTCATTAGTCGATGATTGAAAATTTGCATAATCGCCTCCAGATGAAGTCGCTAATTTTTGAATATCATTATTAGTATAATCAGTTTCATCTGTTATTGTAAATAGTTGTACATCATTTAATTTTTCCAACACATTTTGGTGACTAATATTATAACTAGGACTTTCTCCATCCTGATCATAAAGAAGAATAACAACTTTTGAAGCTCCTGGTCTATACTTCTGTAGATTAAATGCATTCATCAATGCATCATACGCATATTCATAACAACCACATTGAGTACAAAGCTTGAATAATTTTTTTAATGTTTCTAAATCGTAAAAATAATTATTATTTTCATCAAGCACCCAATACATTTCGTTTCCTAATAGCTCTCTATTAGGATAAAATTTTTGTAGACCATTACCTATTCCATATTGGATCAAAGAAAATCTTGGATCAAAATGATCTAGTGTTTGTAGCATATTGAAAATAGAATTTCTAAGATTTCTTATAGCTCCTGCCATACTGGTACTATAATCAACCACCAACACAATATCTACCATACGCTGACTTTGGGTCTTATCAAAAGACAAGCAACCTTCAGATCCAGATATTTCCTTCTCGAATGGTGTGCCATTCTTTTTTATAACGACATTGATATCTTTCAAATCTATATTCTCAACAAAATTATCATTATCATCCAATGCAGAAAAAGATATAACACCTTCATCTTTCGATTCCCACTGCACATTCAAGATTTTCAGTTTATTAATAGTAATTTCAGGATTTCCTTCAGTGCCAGATTCTCCTTCTTCCGATCCAGATTGGCCTCCTTCTGAGCCCGTCTCGCCTCCGTTTTGACCAGGATAAGGTCTTTTGACTGGCTCAATATCTCCAGATCTCAATTGCGATTTTCTTTCCTCTTTCTTTGCATATCTGACATAAGAAAGCACATCAAATTTTTTAATGTCCCAACCTGCCCCTGTAAATGAGCTATCTGATTTTAGACTGATCTTAAATATAGCATCTTTTCCAGAAAGAAAAGAGACATCAAGATAGTCTATCACCATTCCTTCTGTGTATCCACTCTTTCCATATATGCGGCTCCATATATTTCCACCATCAGTCGTAACGTCTATCCAAACATAGTCGTAAGAGCTTTCCACCTCAAACATCTCTTCAAGGCAGACAAAAAGTCGGTCGCTATAAGTGACTGTAGGGATATGGATTGTCGGACTTTCAGCGGAATAAATTTTGTTCTCAAAATATGCTCCTGTAGTGTAGACGTCGTTGAGAAGCCTGAAATCTGAGCTGTTCCAGGTTGACGACATGGCACTCGCGTCTGCAGAATATACTACAGAACATCCTTTGGGTCTCTCTCCAAACACATGAGTTTGATAAAACTTTCCCTTCTCGGCTGGCGTCGACACTTCATCTACATCGTGATTCTCACACCACACACCTTGAAACTGACTCAAACAAAATACCAAAACAACGAAAAGCTGTAAATGGAATCCTCGCATCTTTGATCGCATTTTTTAATATTGTCGCATTTTTTATCACTCAAAAAAAGACAAAACGTCACTTTTTCGATATGAAATCTATGAATAATTCTATAAAACGGGTGCAAAAGTATTATTTATTTTTTAAACACAATCATTTCCGTCCAAAAAAGAGATAAAAAAAATTCAAAAATCAAGCTTTTTCATAGCATTTGTTTTCAAAATTCATCAAATTTTCATTTTTCATTACATTTTTTTACTTTTCGCTCACAGTTTTTGACATTACATAAAACGATATGTTGAAAAACACATGATATTCCTTTTTCAAGAAAAATATCGATCTCATCATTTCTTCTCGCTCGTCTTTCGGCTCGCTCGAAGGTGGTGGAGGCAAGGGCGTTCCGCCCTTTGCATTCCTCGTTTCATAATCCCAACTTCTGTATTATTCAGAATCTTAAAGATCGCTTTTTGATGACTACAAAGATAATCATCTTTTCATTCAACACCATACCGTGGTAACAGTTATCAGAACAGGCCATGGTAGCCAATCTTCGAAGACGCTACCATGGCCTGTTTTAATTTGGTAAATAAATGAAATGAGTCTATTTATTTTTTTACAATTTTTGTTGAGTATGCGCCGATTTCCTTCTTTATTGTCAG
>CAMJFV010000179.1 GCA_946405045.1 uncultured Bacteroidales bacterium
CATCGCTTGGGTAGATTACGCACCTAAGTGTGAAGTTCCTGATTTGACTCCAATCCTAGAGGAGCAGAAGCGTCAGTGCGAGGAGCTTACATCTAAGCTTGAGGAGCAGATCGTTAACCAGAACGTAGCAATCAACAAGCTACAGCAGCAGATCAAGTTCACTCAGGATTCTCTTGATTCTCATATCAGAGCTACTCGTGAGCCAGTTCGTTACATCCCTACTAAGGAAGAGGATGAGATCATCAAGACAGCATTCGCTCAGCTTGAGTTTGAGTCAGCTAAGGCTATCATCAAGCAGTCTTCTTACTCTTCTCTAGATGGTCTTGCAATGTTGCTTAAGTCTCACCCAGAGTGGTCTGTAACTCTTAAGGGTTACACTGATAACTCAGGTAACGCAGCTAAGAACCTTCAGTTGTCTAAGGATCGTGCAGCATCAGTTAAGAACTACTTGATCAACAAGGGAGTTTCTGCTGCTAACATCCAGTCACAGGGTTATGGTTCAGCTAACCCAGTTGCTTCTAACTCTACACTTGCAGGTCGTGCTAAGAACCGTCGTGTAGAAATCGAGCTTTTCTCTAAGTAAGAATAAGTTTTGAAGCTATACTAATAGGAGGCACATCGTAAGGTGTGCCTCTTTTTATTTCAATTTTATGGAAGATAATTCTCTTAAAATATTAGGTTCGTGCGCAGCCTTGCCGTCACTGAAGATGAATCAGTCGGCTTACGCTTTGAATATGAATTCAAAGACTTTCCTTATCGATTGTGGCGAGAATACCCAACAATCCTTACGCCACTATTGTGTGAACCATTCCAGAATGAATCATATCTTTATTTCTCATCTTCATGGCGACCATTGTTTCGGGCTGATCGGACTAATCTCTACTCTTGATCTTCTTGGCAGACGTAGTGACATAACTATCCATTCCCATAAGGGATTGGAGGAGGCAATGCGTCCTCAACTAGACTTTTTCTGTAATTATCTTCATTTCAAGGTGTTGTTTGAGACATTCTCCCCTTTCGCAAGTGATGTCATCTACGAAAATGACAAAATGGAGGTTGTGTCAATTCCACTGAAACATTCGATCCCAACATCCGGGTTCCTTTTCCGTGAGAAACCCCACCGTCGACATCTGAGAGCTGATAAGGCTAAATTTTATAATATTCCGATTGAACAGTATAAATTCATTCTTAACGGCGATGATTATGTGACACCCGACGGAATGATTGTGCTAAACAGTAATTTGACGCTCCCTCCTTCTCCACAGAAAAGTTTCGCATATCTTTCTGATACTGCTTACAATGAGAAGGTCGTTGACAAAATAAAAGGTGTGGATATTCTTTTCCATGAGTCGACATTCCTGGAGAAAGATAAGGTGAGAGCAAAACAGACTTTTCATTCCACTGCGTCAGATGCCGCTAAAATCGCGTCGCTCGCAGAAGCAAAAAAACTTGTGATTGGTCATTTTTCGACAAGATACAGAGACCGGAATACTTTTTTGGAGGAAGCAAAACCGATTTTTGAAAATACTTTTTTAGGCAATGACGGTAATGAATTTACCTTTTAATATATTTTGCATATATATAAAAATCATGTAATTTTGTAAGCATTAAATGATAATTAAATTATGGGCATAAAGAGAACTAAAATAGTAGACGCCTTAGGGTTGACAAACTATGGATCTGAAATAAATGTAAAGGGATGGGTCCGTACGAAGCGTGGCAATAAGAATGTAAGTTTCATCGCTTTGAACGACGGATCAACTATCAAGAATATTCAGCTTGTTGTAGACGCGGGTGCTATTGATGAGTCGATAATGAAAGATGTCACTACTGGTGCATGTATCAGTTGTGTCGGCACATTGGTTCAGTCGCAGGGCGCAGGACAGAGTGTTGAGATTCTTGCAAAAAGTATCGAGATCTATGGTAAGGCAGATGTGAATGAATACCCATTGCAGAAGAAGGGATGTTCGATGGAGTTCTTGCGTGAGATCGCTCACCTTCGTCCTCGTACAAACACTTTCGGAGCTGTGTTCCGTATCCGTCACAACATGGCGATCGCTATCCACAAGTTCTTCCATGATAGAGGATTCTTCTATTTCCACACTCCAATCATCACTGCTTCAGACTGTGAGGGTGCAGGACAGATGTTCCAGGTTACAACGAAGAATCTTTATGATTTGAAGAAAGATGAGAACGGTAGCATCATTTATGATGATGATTTCTTCGGCAAGATGGCAAGTTTGACAGTTTCAGGTCAGCTTGAGGGTGAGCTTGCAGCTACTGCTCTTGGTTCTATATATACTTTCGGTCCAACATTCCGTGCTGAAAACTCAAACACTCCACGCCACTTGGCTGAGTTCTGGATGATCGAGCCAGAGGTTGCCTTCAACGATATTGAGGACAATATGGACTTGGCAGAGGAGTTTATCAAGTATTGTGTACAATGGGCGTTGGACAATTGCCAGGATGATTTGGCATTCTTGAACCAGATGATCGACAAGGGCTTGATCGAGAGATTGCAGAGCGTATTGAAGGCTCCTTTCACTCGTCTACCTTACACTGAGGGTATCAACATCCTTGAGGAGGCTGTAGCAAAAGGCAAGAAGTTCGAGTTCCCAGTTTATTGGGGTTGTGACCTTGCTTCTGAGCATGAGCGTTATTTGGTTGAGGAACACTTCAAGAATCCTGTGATTTTGACAGACTATCCTAAGGAGATCAAGGCATTCTACATGAAGCAGAATGAAGATGGCAAGACTGTTCGCGCAATGGATGTACTATTCCCTACGATCGGTGAGATCATCGGTGGTTCTGAGCGTGAGGCAGACTACGACAAACTGCTTACAAGAATACAGGAGCTAAATATCCCAATGAAGGATATGTGGTGGTATCTTGACACTCGTAAATTCGGTTCTTGTCCTCACTCTGGATTCGGACTTGGATTTGAGAGATTGCTGTTGTTCGTTACAGGTATGACAAATATCCGCGACGTGATTCCGTTCCCAAGAACTCCACGTTCGGCAGAATTCTAAAATTTGTATGGCCTGCAATTCAGATTTCTGTTTTGCAGGCTTTTATTTATATAGCCTATGAAAATCAAACAATTAATCATCGCAGTTGGTGCTTCATTAGGACTGGTATCATGTCTGGATGTTCCTGCCGACTATTATACTCAGGTGAATGACATTTTCAACAATGTTGTTCACGAGACAACTAAGGTGGATGCCAAGATTCAGGCAAACGACACGACTGGTCTTGCTGAAATGGTTGAAAATCTGAAATTTGTCAAGAAGACACTTGTCGCTATTGGTCCATTCCGTGAGGATTCTTCGTTGATAAACAACGTGGTTGAATTTGTGGATTTGTATTCCGACGAATTCATGAGCAATTGTTACGATCGTTTTGTAGAGTTGGCAACTGCGGATTCGTTGTCTGATGAGCAGAGAATAGAGTTGGATCTTATTAAATCCACTTTCGTTACTGCAGGACAATCTGCTCTTATTGATGCCCAAAAAGCTCATAAGGATTTTCAAGTGAAATATGAATTGATGAACGGACATATGGTCGTAGAATAATTAGAAAATATGAAAGAATTAATAGATATCATAACAGAAAGAAGAAGCACACGTAAGTTTACTGACCAGCCAATCGAGCAGGAAAAACTTGACTTGATTTTGAAAGCGGCTCTAATGGCACCGTCTTCAAAGAGATGCACTCCTTGGCATTTTGTGGTTGTGGAAGACGCGAATGATCTTCAGACAATCTCTGAGTCTCGTCAGATGGGAAGTGCGTTCGTCTCAGGAGCAAAAATGGCGATCGTAGTGCTTGCAGAGGAGGAGAAGAGCGACGTGTGGGTAGAGGATGCTTCTATCGCCGCTTCTTATATCCAGCTTATGGCAGAGAGCCTTGGTATAGGATCTTGCTGGGTGCAGGTGAGAAACAGAAAGAAGAACGACGAAGAGACAACTGAGAATGTCTTGAAGAAGTTGCTTAATATTCCAGACGGATTGCGTGCGGAGTGTGTTATCGCTCTTGGCTACAAGGGAGAGGAGAAGGCTCCGTTCGATCAGTCGAAATTGAAATTAGACCGTATTCACAGAGGTCAATTCTAATTGAAGACGATGAAAATCGTTTTTCTGGGAAGTGGGAATGTGGCGACTCATTTGTCGCAGGCGTTAAACCATTCCATGTCGAATGAGGTGGTGCAGGTGTACAGCCCCACTGCTGAAAATGCCAAAACACTTGCTGGGATATTGTCGTGCGGTTATTGCACGGATATCAATGAGGTCGACGGGAGTGCGGACATCTACGTCTGCAGCGTTAAAGATTCAGTTCAGCAAAACGTGTGGCGAGCATTGAAATGCCATTTCGTCGAATCTGGCGTCAATGTCGCGGATAAGATAGTCGTCCATACGGCTGGTGCGTTGGCGATGGATGGTGAGAACGGATTGTCTGAGTTTTTCCCTAATTGTGGAGTGGTCTATCCTGTACAGAGCTTTTCGAAACAGAGAGCGGTGGATCTGTCGCATACACCGTTTCTGATAGAGGCGACAATCCCGTCTACATTGGAAAAACTAAGAAGCCTTGTGGCTACAGTGTCTGACAGATGCTATGATGCCACAACCAAACAACGCAATGCTTTGCATCCGGCTGCTGTGTTCGCAAGTAATTTCGCAAACCACATGTATGCGATAGCCAACAGACTCATGGAGAAGAACGGATTGCCGTTTGAAATCCTGATTCCGTTGATTCAGGAGACAGCCCAGAAAGTGACGGAAGTTCATCCCGTCGCAGCTCAGACCGGGCCGGCAGTGAGAGGTGATGAAGTGGTGATGAGCAAACAGGAGAAAGGACTAATGGCTGACGGATACGATACAGAGTTGGAAATCTACCGTCTTGTCAGCAAAAACATACAAACATATAGAGATGAATTTCAAAGAGAATCTTGATAAAATAAAAGCATTTGTTTTTGATGTGGACGGCGTTTTGTCCGCCACCACCGTGCCGCTTCACCCGAGTGGGGAACCAATGCGTATGGTGAACATCAAAGACGGATATGCCATGCAGTATGC
>CAMJFV010000180.1 GCA_946405045.1 uncultured Bacteroidales bacterium
ATCTTGCCTTCACCCTTTAATATCTTAAATGACCTTTCGAGTCTTTCTCCTAAACTTTCGAACATAATATATATACAATCAGTTTACTTGAATTCAGTTTGACTTGATTATTTAGCAAAACTTACTGCACGAGTCTCTCTGATGACAGTGATCTTAACCTGACCTGGATAAGTCATCTCATCCTGGATCTTCTTAGCGATTTCTGCCGACAATGTTTCAGTCTGCTTGTCGTCGATCTTATCTGCACCTACGATAACACGCAACTCACGTCCAGCCTGGATAGCGTATGTCTTGATAACGCCTGGGTAAGACAATGGAAGTTTCTCCAAATCGTTCAATCTCTTGATGTATGCCTCTACAATCTCACGACGAGCTCCTGGACGCGCGCCACTGATAGCGTCACAAGCCTGTACGATTGGAGCAAGCAATGTCTCCATCTCGATCTCATCGTGGTGAGCACCGATAGCATTGCAGATTTCTGGTTTTTCCTTGTACTTCTCTGCTATCTTCATACCAAGGATTGCGTGTGGCAATTCTGGCTCCTCATCAGAAACCTTACCGATATCGTGAAGCAAACCTGCACGTTTTGCTTTCTTAGAATTCAAACCAAGTTCAGATGCCATCACAGCACATAGGTTAGCTGTCTCACGTGCGTGCTGCAACAAATTCTGTCCATATGATGAACGGTATTTCATCTTACCGATCAAACGGATCAAATCAGCATGTAGACCATGTACACCAAGGTCGATTGTAGTACGACGACCTGTCTCAACGATTTCCTCCTCAACCTGCTTCTTAACCTTGGCAACAACCTCCTCGATACGAGCTGGGTGGATACGTCCGTCAGTCACCAACTGATGCAACGATAGACGAGCAATCTCACGTCTAACCGGATCAAAAGAAGAAAGGACAATTGCCTCTGGAGTATCATCAACGATGATTTCAACTCCTGTGGCAGCCTCCAAAGCACGGATATTTCTACCCTCACGTCCGATGATTCTACCCTTTACCTCATCACTGTCAATATTGAAAACAGTCACAGAGTTTTCGATCGCAGCCTCAGAAGCCACTCTCTGGATTGTCTGGATAACAATCTTCTTAGCCTCCTTGTTGGCATTCATCTTAGCCTCTTCCATGATGTCGTTGACGTAGCTCATCGCATTTGTACGAGCCTCATCCTTCAACGAATTGATAAGCTGTTCCTTAGCCTCTGCTGCAGACAAGCCAGAGATAGTCTCCAACTGCTCCTGCTGACGTAGGATCACCTTATCCAACTCACGACGCTGCTCCTCAACAGCCTGTTTCTGCTTATCCAAAGCCTCACGAGACTGGTCAGCACTCTGCTTTGCACGCTGCAACTCACTCTGCTGGCGAGCCAACTGCTCCTCACGCTGTTTTGCGCGCTGTTCTGATTGAAGTAACTTCTGATTTCGCTGATTTACCTGAGTTTCAAACTCACTCTTGTACTTGTTGTACTTTTCACGAGCTTCTAGATTCTTCTTTTCAAAAATAACCTTAGCCTCGTCCTCAGCCTTCTTGACGATATCCTCTGCACGGGATTTTAAGAGCGTATTGTTGATTACAAAAGCTATGGCAGCACCTATTGCCAAAGCCACAATCGCCACAATTACAATAATCAATATATTATCCATTATTCTAAATTAAATTCATTTCTCTAAACCAAAATTCACATTTTGAGTCGCGACGAAATGATCTTTAAGGGTTTGGTAATTAGCTGTGTTTCAATAACACATCATCTAAATCAGAGTGGAGTTTATCCAAATCATCCTCCAATTCGCTATCTTTGCCAATCTTCATTAATTTCGACACAGTAGCATCTATCAAAGCAACTCTCATAGCAGTCTCAATAGACATATTTTTTCTTTGTGACTGATATGCAAGCAATTTTTTTTCTATTTCCTCCTCCGCTTCACGAAAATATCTCTCTTTCTCAGTATCAATATTAAGTTCAATACGTTCGTTAGCAACCCACAAAGTAATTTTTCGTACAGCCATTACTTAATCAAGGAAATACATTTATCTATTTTTTTTACCATTAGCCTTAAACGATCTCTTTCAGCTTTAGCTTGTTCTTCGTTGAGATTCAGGGATTTGACCAATTTCAAGCTGTCGTATTCCGACTGTAACTTGTCTTTTTCAACAGTCAAATCATGCAATTTCATTTCGACTTCGCTAATTTTTGCATTCAATTCCTTGTTTTTCTCGACCTCCGCCTCGAATTTTTCAATCAAGACTCTCACTTTGGCCTCCAAGGATACAAATTTATCTTGCTGATTCTCCGTCATAACACCAAAATTGTTGCGAATATACATATTTTTTTTGACAATTCACAATCAAAAAGAAAATAATATGACCGAAATATGCAATTCACATAAAAATCAATACAACACCATATACGTCGCTTCTTTATCATTATCCATCTCATGGTAAAAGAAGGATTTGTAATCATAAGGTGAATTGAATTGCGTCTCTAAAGAATCTGGTGAATACGTAAATGTTTCGCCATCTTCAAATCTTATTATTATTTGTTTGGGATATGCACACATCATCAATCCTGCCATATCATACACTCTGCTGAAACCATAATAATCTTCATATTGGAAAATCAAAGCTTTTTCTCCACTTTTCAAGTTTATGGAATCTTTTATAGTATGGAAGGACCCATCATAACCACTCCAATACTCCCCTTCTCCCTTAAATATAACCGTTTGTGAAGTAGAGTTCTTTATATAAATGTCGACGTAAGTAGACTCACAACTGACCAGTGCTAAAACTGCGACAACAGACAGCACAATTCTTCCAAATAGATTTTTCTTGTTTATCATAATATCAATTGTCATTCAACTATCTTTTTCGTTCCATTAAGTATATATTTGGCTCCATACTGCAATATTCCCTGCACTCCATAGCCAAACTCCACAAATCCACGCCAACGTCGTCCGCCTGCCTCCATACAAACTGGTGAAACTTGAAAATAAAATTTGGTCTCACCTTCCACAGTTTTCACCGACTCTGGATACGTTATCACTCTTTTCTGAATTTCCCAACCAACACCTGTTCCAACTTTACTATACGTGGAAATATGTTTCTTCTTAAACCAGTAGATTGTCAACTCTGGCATCAAATGAAGAATATTTCTATACAATTTGCCATAAGTATGATGACTGTCCCATAATGTATATGTTATCCCGTGCGGACTTGTCCGCTCCCCGACAGACTTTATACATTCTGATTCTTGATGGTATCTCAAGCGATCATAACCAAACCCAAAACCTACGCCAAAACGATGATTTAGGCTGCATTCATAATGAAAGTTCACATTGATAGGTAATGTTCTCATATCATTTTCAACAAACTCATAAGATCCTTGATCAAATGGTTCTGGAAAATCAAATTCGACATCTGCTATCTCATTTCTCATTTCCTTGACATAATCATGGCCGAACCATCCCAAACCAAACGAAATTCGATGTTCATGTTGTGCGAAGCAACTAGACATTGAATCTAGGCTTAGAATTAAAACTAAACATATTGTTTCAAGAAAACGTGAATGTAAGATATTACACATAAAGCAATGATTATCAACCATAAATAAATTCAATATTTTTCAAAACCACCAAACTTCAATCATTTATCTACACTATCAACTTTCTTACTGATAGTATATTTCACTCCAATTTGTCCCATACCTTGCGCACCATAACCTAACTCGCCAAAGAAACGTAAGTTTTTACTTCCTACTTCAAAACATACTGGTGATCCTTGAAAATAAATATGACATTCCTTGAATTCTGTTATATCTGAACGTGAGTTAAAGAATTCTCTTTTTTCAAAATTAAATCTCACACCTGCCGCAAATTTACTGTACATAGAACATCGTTCTTTTTTGAACCAATAAATTGACATCTCTGGCATAACAAAAATTATGTGTCTATGAAGATATCCGTTGTCTTCTGAAGATATGTTCCATCCCAAATATTCATTTCCATTCTGATCCTCATCCATTACAGCAACATACGACCATGACATTTGATTCATTCTTAATTTGTCATACCCTAAACAAATACCTATGCTCAAATAATTATTCGAAGAATATTCATAATGCAAATTGATATTTACAGGCAAAACCAACTCATGTTCTTCTGTACGCTCATCTGTATCATTAATATCTAGTGGTGTTCGTTGACAATCTTCCACTTCCTCTAGCATTTTTGATAAAGCATAATTATACCCATGACTAAACGCTCCGAATCCAATTGCTATACGATGTTCAGATTGTGCGAAACAATTGTATGAAATCCCCATAAGAAGAAGGATAATCAAGTAAATTCTTTTCATAAATTTCCCGTTATAATTTTCAAATTCTATCATATCAAACAATTAACAAAACCATCGCAAAATTACGCAGCAAAGTTTTCATAAGCAAACATACTTTAAACGAATAGATCAAATTTATTGTTTGAATTGTCATCATACACAATAAAATGTCCAATATAATCCATCACCAATCTCATAATCGTTAAGTCGCTCGTCCTACGGACGAGCTGTTTGAGAGGGGCAAGGGCGTTCCGCCCTTTGAAATCCTCGATTATGACAACCAATTATACCATATTTAGTATTTAATAACGAACAGCAGTAGTTTCAAATAAAAATAGAGACGTGGCAATGCCGCGTCTCTACATAGAATGAACAATATTAATCCACAGTCGTATTCCCCAACAATTACGCATTACGAAATCACTGCGGCAACTTATATTTATCTCCTGTTGTCTCTATAATCTGTTTGTAGAACCAATCTGAATATCCCGGTGAAGAGATTCCTGCCGGCACTCCCCATCCGTTGTCGATAAACACTCCGCCTCGCTCTCGTTTGATGTTTCCGTCACAATATTTGACCATCAGGAATTCTCCCAACTTTTTCCATCTCTCCATCGTGATATACGACTGGTTTTGAGAATATTCCGTCAAGAATCGTGCCGCAAAATCCGGGCTCTTGGTATAAAGAGACTTTGCGGCCTCCTCCACTACTTCTAGATTATCCTCAAACT
>CAMJFV010000181.1 GCA_946405045.1 uncultured Bacteroidales bacterium
TGAATGAAAACGGAGTCGAGATATTGTCAACTGGTGGTACACAGGCATTTATTGAGCAGCAGGGAATACCTTGCAAGGCTGTTGAAAATTTGACATCTTACCCTTCGATTTTGGGTGGTCGTGTCAAGACTCTTCACCCTAAGATTTTCGGTGGTATTCTTGGTCGCCGTGGATTGAAGGAAGACGAGGAGCAGATGGCTAAGTACGAAATTCCAGAAATCGACCTTGTGATTGTTGACCTATACCCATTCGAGCAGACAGTTGCTGAGGGCAAGAGTGAGGCAGAGATTATTGAGAAGATTGATATAGGTGGTATCAGCCTTATCAGAGCAGCAGCAAAAAACTTCAAGGATGTTGTTATCGTGGCTTCAAAGGCACAGTACGCTCCACTTCTTGATATCATGAAGAAGAACGGTGCTGAGACATCATTGGAGGAGAGACGTTGGTTCGCT
The DNA here is from genome assembly GCA_946405045.1 of uncultured Bacteroidales bacterium. Classification (GTDB taxonomy): domain Bacteria; phylum Bacteroidota; class Bacteroidia; order Bacteroidales; family Paludibacteraceae; genus UBA1723. Next base: position 453 of record CAMJFV010000181.1, read on the forward strand.
ACTGAGGCATTCAAGGTTTCTTCTAACTACGATACTCATATTCACGCTTATTTCGCAAAATAAAGATGGCGTTTTTCTCTTTGACACAGGAGTTGGCGATGGACCTTGGTACAGCCAACACTATTATTATAAACAACGATAAGATCGTCGTGGACGAGCCAAGTATCGTTGCTTTGGACCGCAAGACTGAGAAATTGGTCGCTGTAGGTCACGAGGCAAAGGCGATGCAGGGTCGTAACCCGGAGAACATACGTATTGTGCGTCCGTTGAGAGACGGTGTGATCGCAGACTTCTACGCCGCTGAGCAGATGATGCGTGCCATGATCAAGATGGCAAGTTCGGAGCGCTCATGGTTTACTCCTCAATTGCGTATGGTGGTATGTATTCCGTCGGGTAGTACTGAAGTTGAAATCCGTGCCGTGCGCGACTCTTCTGAGCACGCAGGAGGACGTGAGGTATATATGATCTATGAGCCAATGGCTGCCGCTATCGGTATCGGTATCGACGTTGAGGCTCCAGAGGGAAACATGATTGTCGACATAGGTGGTGGTACTACTGAGATCGCGGTCATCTCTTTGGGAGGTATCGTCTCTAACAAGTCTATCCGTATCGCCGGTGATGATTTGACAGCTGATGTGCAGGAGTACATGAGTAGCCAGCACAATATCAAGGTTGGTGAGCGTACAGCAGAGGAAATCAAGGTAAAGGTTGGTTCCGCATTAACTAATTTGGAGGATGCACCTGCAGACTTCATCGTCAACGGACCAAACCGTCTATCTGCGCTTCCATTGGCAGTGCCAGTGTCTTACCAGGAGATCGCACACTGTATCGAGAAATCTATCTCAAAGATCGAGGCTGCTGTGCTTAATGCGTTGGAGCAGACGCCGCCAGAACTATATGCTGATATCGTGCAGCGTGGAATCTGGTTGGCAGGTGGTGGCGCGTTGCTTCGTGGTTTGGACAAGCGTCTTACTAACAAGATTGGTATTCCTTTCCACATTGCGGATGACCCATTGCATGCGGTGGCTCGTGGTACAGGAATCGCACTTAAGAATTGTGACAAATTCTCTTTCTTAATGCGATAATTATCGAAAGTTGTGAATACACTTTTACAATTCATACGAAAGTTTAGTAATCTAATATTGTTCTTGTTGCTGGAATTAGTCTGTCTAATTCTAGTGGCAAGATTCAATGTTTATCAAGGTTTCCAAGTAAACACTACATGTGGTAGTCTCATTGGAGGCATGAATTCTGTTCGTACAGATGTGAACCAGTATTTCTCACTGACAGAGCAGAACCAGATGTTGGCTGAACATAACAGCCAGTTGCAGGGAGAGATTCGTCGACTTGAATCACGTCTGCTGCAGATTGAAAATGACACCAACTATTTGAAGCGTAAAGCATTTGCGGATGAGAAGAAATATACTTTCCATACTGCTCGTGTTGTGAATGTTAGACGTGACAATTTCAAGAATATAATCACTATCGACAAGGGAGAGGCTGATGGTATCCGTCAGGATATGGGAGTCATCTCTTCAAATGGTGTGGTTGGAATCGTGAGTGGAGTGACTGAGCATTTCAGCCTTGTGCTTCCAATCATCAATATCGATTCCAAAACGTCATCTATCATCAAGGATAAGAAAGGAACGGGTATCATCACGTGGAATGGAGGAGACATCCGTAAGGCTTCGATGGAGCAGGTTCCTAACTATATCAATGTGGAAGAGGGAGACTCTGTCGTGACGAGCGGATATTCCACAATCTTCCCTGCTGGAATCAATATCGGAAAGGTTGAGTCTTTCGAAAAAGGTAATGACGATTTCTATGAAATAACAGTAAGGTTGAGTCAGGATTATTCGTCGTTGATGTTTGTCGACGTGATTGATTTCGGTTATTCCGCCGAGATTCAGGAGTTGAACAGTAAAATTAAGGAGGATAACAAATAATGGGTGTTGACATACTTTCATACGTGTTCAGTTTTGTGGTGTATGTTTTGCTTCAGGGATTGGTGTTGAACCACATCAATTTTCTTGGAGAGGTCAATCCTTACCTCTATGTCCTTTTTATCCTTCATCTTCCGACAGGATGGAATCGTACGGTTGTACAGGTTCTTGCATTCTTGCTTGGATTGTCAATAGACTTCTTCAGTGGCACTATTGGTGTGAATGCCGGAGCCACTTTGCTTCTTGGATTCCTTAAGCCTCACATGGATAAGATATTCTCTCCACGTGAAGACAATAAGATGATTGTGCCTGGATTCAGATCGTATGGCACTAACACTTTCATCCAATATGCATCCATACTTGTGTTGGCGCATCATATAGCTCTTTTCGCATTGAGCGCATTCACATTCAGCAAATTGCATTTGGTGCTTTTCAAGGGTGTTTGTTCGACACTCTTCACTTTACTACTTATATTTATTATTGAACACTATCGCAGTAATCGAAGGATAGATGATTAATGACAGTAATGACAATAGAAGATATACCATTTCTTTGATAATGGTGGCAGTCTGTTTGATTTATATCATCAGACTTTTTTCTATTCAGATCGTAGACAAGAGTTATTTGGAGCAGTCACAAAATAATGCCTACCTTAGAAAAGTGATTTATCCGTCTCGCGGTCTTATCACAGATCGAAATGGAAGACTTATCGTTTTCAACAAATCAGCATATGATATTATGATCGTGCCACGTGAGGCAAGAGGGTTTGATACGCTTGCTTTTGCAAACACACTTGGTATCACAAAGGCCGATTTTATTAAGCGAATGGGCATTATCAAGCGAAAAAGTGGCTATTCGCCATATGTGCCACAGCTGTTTATGTCTCAGTTGAGCGACGAGGAATATGGCCCGGTCAGTGAAAAACTTTATAAGTTTAATGGTATTTATGTGCAGAAGCGTACACTTCGTGAGTATAATTATCACAATGCTGCTTTGGCACTCGGCTCAATCGGTGAGGTTTCGAAAAAACAGATAGAGGCTGATGATTTTTATCAGCAGGGAGACTATGCCGGACAAAATGGTATTGAGCTTACATATGAGAAGGTGCTTCGTGGTGAAAAGGGAGAGGAGATTCTACTTCGTGACTCGCGTGGCCGTGTGAAGGGAAAATATGAGGATGGTAAGTATGATAAAAAACCAGTGCCTGGAAAAGATATCGAGTTGTCGCTCGACATTGAGTTGCAGAAGTATGGTGAGGAACTGATGCATGGAAAAATCGGATCAATTGCTGCGATCGAACCGTCGACGGGAGAAATCTTGGCATTGGTCTCGAGTCCGACTTATGATCCATCCATGCTTGTGGGTAGAAAGAGAAGTGCCAATTTTGCGGCGTTATCGAAAGATCCGTTGAAACCGTTGTTCGACCGTCCGATGATGGCACAGTATCCTCCCGGCTCTACATTCAAGACAGCTCAGGCACTTGTGCTTCAGCAGGAGGGTATCATCACTCCGAACACTGCTTACGGTTGTCAGCATGGTTTTCATGCAGGAGCATTGTCGGTAGGCTGTCATGGCCATGAGTCTCCGCTTAATTTGAAACATAGTATTCAGCACTCTTGTAACGCTTATTATTGTAGTGGATTCCGTACTTTGATAGACAATAAGAAATACAAGAATGTGTCTGAGGCGATAGATATTTGGAAAAATCATATTGTCTCGCTTGGTTTTGGATATAGACTTGGTGCAGATGTGCCGAATGAAAAACGTGGATATATCCCGAATTCAAGTGTATACAACAAGGTGTATGGAGAGAATCGTTGGAAGGGATTGACAATCATTTCTCTTTCAATCGGTCAGGGAGAGGTGTTGGCGACGCCGTTGCAGATCGCAAATTTAGGTGCCACAATCGCAAATCGTGGACATTACTACACTCCTCATCTTGTGAAGAAGATCTTTGGAGGAGAGATTGACTCGTCGTTTATCACACGTCACAACAGTACCATCGACCCTAAGTATTATGACATTGTAGTTGAAGGAATGGAGCTTGTGATGGTTTCCGGAACAGGATACTATTCACGTATTGACAGTATAGCTGTGTGTGGAAAGACGGGAACAGCAGAGAACCCACATGGAAAGGATCACTCTATATTTATGGCGTTCGCACCAAAGGATGATCCGAAAATAGCAATTAGTGTAGTGGTGGAGAATAGTGGATTTGGTGCGACATGGGCAGCCCCTATTGCTACACTTATGATTGAAAAGTATCTGAAGGGTGGAATTCCTAAGCGACGCAAGCCGATAGAGCAACGTCTGCTTGATGCTAACCTGATTAAAGAGTAGGGAAATGGATAGAAGAAACGAAAATATTCTCAACAATATAGACCTTTGGACTATAGGGCTGTATATTGCCCTTGTCGTATTCGGATGGATAAGCATCTACGGTGCGTCCTACAATTTTGACGACAGTGAATTCTGGGATTTCTCGCAGAGATTCGGAAAGCAGCTTGTATGGATTGGATGTTCTGTGGTGATTGCGGCGGTGCTTCTGATGCTCGACGTGAAAATCTATACCACGCTTGCCTATGTGATATATGGATTTTTCATAATATTGCTGATAGTCACGCTGTTAGTTGCCCCGGATACGCGAGGCTCACATTCGTGGTTGGTGATG
>CAMJFV010000182.1 GCA_946405045.1 uncultured Bacteroidales bacterium
AATAGACGGTAAACAGAGTCACCATCGTTCTGATAATTCTTGGCTGCGTTGATACCACCCTGTGCTGCGATTGAGTGAGCACGACGTGGAGAATCCTGAATACAGAAATTTAGTACGTTGAAACCTAGTGCTCCTAGAGAAGCAGCTGCAGACGCACCTGCAAGACCAGTACCAACAACGATGATATCCAACTTACGCTTGTTGGCTGGGTTCACCAATTTCTGATGATTCTTATAGTTGGTCCACTTCTGAGCCAAAGGACCTTTAGGAATTTTTGAATCTATAGTTGCCATAATTTTTATAAATTATAATGGGAAATTAAGCGAAGTAGCCGTAAACAACTGTTGCGAAGATGTTTGAAATCAACTTCCAACGGCACATCCAAATCTTGTTGTTCCAACCGATTGTCTGGATAGCTGACCACATACCGTGAGTCAAGTGGAACCACAATGCTACCAACCAAATAACATAAAGAACAACGTTGATTGGGTTCTTAAATGTGTATGAGATCAAACCTGCGCCATCTGTAGCAGCGTAAGTTGTGCCATCAGCAGTAAGAAGCAACTCCTCGTTACCTGCCAACTCTGGAAGCATCATGTGAGCCCAGAAATGAGACAAGTGGATGGCAAGACCGATGATCACGATCGCTCCAAGAACGAACATGTTCTGTGAAGACCATTCAACTGACTTCTGATTCTCAGATACAGCATATCTCTGCTCACCACGTGCCTTGCGATTCTGCAATGTAAGCATAAATGCATAAGCAAAGTGAACAAATACTCCTGCAGCTAGCACAGCTGTACCAGCCACTGCATACCAGTTAGATCCCAAGAAGCCACATACTGCGTTGTATGCCTCTGAGCTAACGATAGCCACTAAATTCATTGACATGTGAAATGCCAAAAACATGATGAGGAATAGTCCTGATATGCTCATTATCAGTTTTCTTCCCACCGAAGAACTAGTTAACCACATAAAATTACGTTTAATGAATTATTTTTTATTAATTTTTATTTCCCATTTTGTGCAATATTCGGCAAAAATAAAAAGCGGAAAGCAAAAACGCAAACAAAAAAATTGTTTTTTGCAAAATATGCTGATTTATCAACAATCACATGATTTTCTACTTTTTTTTGACAAATGAAATGAATATTGCATTTTATGTCGCACTTATATATACACATATTTAATTCCGAACTCAAAGTGTAATATTATACGATTTTGGGCAAATTATTTCATTTTAACACTTCTTTTACATAAATATTAATTTTCATATTGCAAAGAAAAACAGCAAAGACAGAAACAAAAAGAATGATTCCTCGATATTTTTCTTACCTAAATCAGCAATTTGTTACATACATATTACATTTTGGAAACATTCAAATATTTATACAAAACAAAAAAAGCCTATTTTTCGTTTTGTCAAACGCTTTGTTATAAATAAATTTGCGACGCTTTTAACAACTGAATTAATAACAAGAAAAACAAAAATATCAAAAGGTTTTATGGAACCAAAAGAGCAACAAAACATGTCTCTGCCTGGGGCTCAGGCATCAAAGGCCACCCCATCAGGTGTGCCAACCGACAACAAGAAACTCATTTGTCTAGGCATTTGTCTCGCAATCGGTCTATTGGCATGGTTTTTACCAGCAGACGCATTCGGACTTAAGGGTGACCCAACAGTTTTAGAGCAGCGTGTAATTGCAATCTTCTTATTTGCTGCCGCTATGTGGATTACTGAGCCAATTCCTATCTGGACAACTTCGGTTTTGACTATGGTATTGATGCTTCTTACTGTTTCCAACAGTGCGATAGCATTCATGGCTCCAGAAAAAGGCGTCGAACTATACAATGGACAAATTTACGGAGAGCCTATCAGCTACAAAGCTATCATGGCCGCATTCGCAGATCCGACTATCATGCTTTTCATGGGAGGATTCGTTTTGGCAATCGCAGCCACTAAATATAAGATGGATGCCGGTCTTGCTAAAGCAATGCTAAAACCTTTCGGTACAAGAGCTGAATACGTGCTTCTTGGTTTCATTTTGATCTCGGCAACATTCTCAATGTTTATGAGTAATACCGCAACTGCAGCGATGATGCTTACTATCCTATCTCCTGTGCTTGCAACTCTTCCTTCTGACGGAAAAGGAAAAATCGGTCTTGCTCTTGCTATTCCAATCGCTTGTAACGTTGGAGGTATCGGAACTCCTATCGGAACTCCACCAAACGCAATCGCAACTGGATTCCTTGAGAAGCAGGGTATCGAAATTGCTTTTGGAGACTGGATGTTGATGATGGTTCCTGTAGTGTTGATCATCCTTGTATTTTCTTGGTTCCTACTAGTTAAGTTGTTCCCATTCTCACAAAGAGACATCGTGATTGAAGTTCCTGGAGATTTCGACAAGAGTCCTAAAGCATTTATCGTATATATAACATTCGGCGTTACTATCTTCTTGTGGGTGTTTGGAAAAGATTTGTTCGGCATCAACGCCAACGTAGTCGCTTTGATTCCATTCGCAGTATTCTCAATCACGGGAGTTATCACAAAGAAGGATCTTGCTTTGATCGACTGGGATGTTCTTTGGCTTGTAGCTGGAGGTTTCGCACTAGGTATCGGATTGGATAAGACAGGTCTTGGAAAGCACATGGTTGATTCAATTCCTTTGGATCAGTGGCCAACACTTGTAATGATGATCGGTGCCGGTGTTCTATGTATCACGATGAGTACATTTATGTCAAACTCTGGCACAGCAGCTCTTCTTGTTCCAATTCTTGCTGCAGCAGGTATGGGAATGCAGGAGCAGTTGGCTTCATTCGGTGGTGTGCCAGCACTTCTTATCGGAGTAGCATTGTCAGCATCACTTGCAATGTCGCTTCCTATCTCAACTCCTCCAAACGCTCTTGCTTATGCTAAGGGATTCATCCAGCAGAAAGACATGGCTATCGTAGGTATCATCGTAGGTGTCTTCGGTATGATTGTAGGTTATTCTGCATTGATCATGTTTGGAAACGCAGTATTCAACTAATTATACTAAATATATTTTGTAGAGACGCAGGCAATTGCGTCTCTACTTTTTTATGAAAAAAAATGAAGAAATTTTTACTATCTATCTTGGTGGCTTGTGCATCTCTATCTGCATTCGCACAAGACAATGCTGCTGCTGACACAGTAAAGCATCACCGTCATCATCGTCACCACCGCAACGGTGTTGTGTTTGAGGGCAACGACAAAAAGCCTAAAGTTTCTCTTTATGGTTTTGTTCGTAACTACTTCACTTACGATTCCCACACAATTCAAGCTGTGAACGGAGGTTTGTTCCACACCTTACCAACAGATGAGAATCTTAACCTTCTTGGTGAAGATTTGAACCAGCAGTCTTCTTTGCAATGGATGGCATTCACAACTCGTCTTGGACTCAATCTACAAGGTCCAAAATTGCGTGAGAACTGCACGTTAAGTGGCAAAATCGAGATGGATTTCTGTGGTTACAGTTCATATACTTATTTGCTTCGTATCCGTCAGGCGTTCGCTCGTCTTGCTTGGAAGCAAAACATGTTGACTTTAGGACAGGCTTGGCATCCAATGTTCAATTCTGATTTAATGCCAGGATGTGCCGCACTTGCAACAGGTTCTCCATTCCAACCATTCAACCGTTCACCACAGATTCGCCACGATGTTCGTTTTGGAAAGGATAACGGATGGAGATGGACGACAGACCTTCTTTGGATGCTTCAATACACTCCAGTCGGACCAGACAAGGATGCGTTAGGAGCAGCGTCTACAGCAAACATCAAATTCTTGAACAACTCTTGTATTCCTGAATTATATTTCGGTATCGACCACACTAGCAAAAAGACAATTGTAGGATTAGGAGCTGACCTTACAAGTCTTAAGCCACGTCAGACACGTGAAGAACAGATGGTCTACGAAGGCAAGGATACAACATGCGTAGTTAAGTCTTCAGACAGAATCACTGCAATTTCTCCAATGTTCTACTTCCAGTTCAAGCCTTCAAGCGATTTCAAATTGATGGCAAAAGCAGTTTACGGTCAGAACACAGCTCACTTGAACATGCCAAGCGGATACGGATTGACTAAAGTAGACGAGAAGACTGGCGAGTGTGAATACACTCCACTTCGTATGTTCAGCACATGGATCAATCCAGTTTGGACTAAGACAAGCAAAAACACTGGTAATATCACTAAAGTCAGCTTCTTCGCCGGATTCCAGAAAAACTTCGGTGCAAAAGAAGGCATGATGGAAGAATATGTTAAATACACTTCTCTACAGCACAAAGGTGGCAAGACGTTGGACAACTGCTTCCGTCTATGTCCTACTTACACATACTCAATCAAATGTTTCGACATGGCAATTGAATATGAGTTGACAGGTGCCACATACGGCAAGGAAGAGAAAGACGACAAAGGTCTTTGGTTAGGTCGTGCTGTTAAGGAAGATCGTAATACAGTGATCAACAACCGTGTTTGCATCATGGTGAAGTACAACCTATAATTATAAGTCAAACAGTATATCAAAAGAGATGTGGAGTTACCACATCTCTTTTTGTTTATATAAACTAGAGCTCAACAAAAACAAATAATTAACAGAATGGAACAAAAAGGCAAATTTTCTTTGTCATCTCACTCATAATTACTACTTTTGCAGTCGCTAATTAAAATTATATAACAATGTATCTAGATCAAGCTAAAAAAGCAGAAATCTTCGGGACTTACGGAAAGTCTAATACCGATACTGGTTCAGCAGAGAGCCAGATAGCGCTATTCTCATACCGTATTTCTCATTTGACTGAGCATGTAAAGTCAAACAAGAAGGATTTTAACACATCAAGATCTCTTAAGATGTTGGTAGGTAAGCGTCGTCGTATGTTGGACTTCTTGAAAGAGAAGGACATCGAGCGTTACCGCGCAATCGTTAAGAAGCTTGGTTTGAGAAAGTAATTTACTTTCTTGAAAGCACAAAGGCGAACATTTCTGTTCGCCTTTTTTTATTTTATATGTATGATAAAGAAGAAATTATCAG
>CAMJFV010000183.1 GCA_946405045.1 uncultured Bacteroidales bacterium
GGAGGCTGCTATTTCCTTGGTAGTTTTGGTAGATTGTTCCCAGAGCCTGCTTTCGATGAGGTCAAAGGAAAATATGCTTTCGACTCAATTGTTCCGTCTATGTTGGAGACATTGCCTGATATCTTGATTGCGTTGGTTGTACTACTTGTGCTTTCTGCATCAATGTCTACTTTGGCTAGCCTTGTTTTGACATCTTCTTCAACCATGACTTTGGATATTATCTACAGAGACAAGAAAGCTGATTTCTCGGAGGTGAAAGATGGTGAGATCGATGCACATGTTGCAGAGAAGAAAGAGAAAAGGAAAGTGGTTGTAATGCGTGTCCTTATCATCTTCTTCATTGTCATTTCATTGATGATTGCTTTGAATCCGCCTCACTTTATCGCCCAGCTGATGGGAATCTCTTGGGGCGCATTGGCAGGTGCATTCTTGGCTCCTTTCATGTTAGGTCTATACTGGAGAGGTGTGACTACAGCTAGTGTATGGGCTTGTTTCGTTTGGGGTGTCGGCCTCACTGTAATCAACATGATGATGGGCAATACTATTCTAAACCCTATCGACTGTGGAGCGGTTGCGATGTTGGGCGGATTTGTTGTCGTATTCGTTGTTAGTTTGGTGACAAAGAAGATGAACGCTGAGACTGTAGAAAAGATATTCGACTGCTACAAAAAGTAATAGTGTAATAGAAATGTATAAAAAAGCCTTGGCGGTTATTCCGTCAAGGCTTTTTTATTTGTTGTAGAGAAAATCTCCACGTTTATTTTTTCAATATGTTCTGCCTGTATTCCTTAGGGGATATTCCCACACTCTCTTTGAAGAATTTACCGAAGAAACTCTGGCTTGTGAAGTTGAAATGGTATGCGATCTCCTTGATTGGCATGTTTGGATTTGAAAGATAATGTTTGATCTCTTCAATCACCACTTGCTCAATCCATTGTTTTGGTGTCTTGCCACTTTCGCTTTTGATCATAGTTGAGAAATAGCGCTTGGAAAGACCGATTTGAGACGCATAAAACTCCACACTTCTCTCTTTGATATAGTTGTGGAAAAGAAGCACCAAGAATCGTTTTAATATATCAGAGCTTCTGTTGAACGAGTTGTTCTTGTTTTCTGATTCGCTTCTGTAAATGCTGTAAAGGTGGAGAACATAGTAGCAGACGGAATTGACAAGGGAGTCTTTCAACTTCTTTGTGTAGTCAGTTTCCGACTGGCTTGTCTCCTTGAATACTTCGATCGCACTTTTAACAAACTGAGATAAAGTATTCAATTGTTCCTGATACAGGTGCAGGGTAGGGTTGGAGCGAAGATATATAAGTCTTTCAACGTTGAATACTGAATATATTGTACGTTGCAAACGGTCGTTTGAAGAACCCAAAAGCAGTCCACTCAGGTCGTGAGAATAGTCTATCAATGAGACATTTCGACCTGGGGTATAGATGCAGACATCGCCTTTGAATAGCTCAAAAGCTACTCCCTCAATCATGATTTTCAATCTTCCGTTTTCGCAAATGAACAGAAAATACATGTCCTTTGAGATCTCGGATGAAAGATCTTCTACAAGATGAAGGTTTGCTGAACTTATTTTCTTAAATACTATTTCTAAATCTTCACTGTTTTTCATACTCCCCTTAGTTTAAGAAAAACAGGTGGACTTTGCAGATAAGCCCACCTGCATAGATCTAAATTAGATGGTACGTTCGATATTCCAAACGAATGCTCTCAGTCCAAGCTCCTCGCTTCTCTTATCAATCTTCTTGATGACTGTTAGCAATTCGTCGACGCGATCGTCTTCCACCACTGTCATGATTGCTGAGTTCATATCCGGCCATACATGTGAGCCACGGTGTGGATTTCCGCCGTATGTGCCTCGACCCTGCACTTGCTCAAACAATGTGAATCCGTAAATGTTGAGTGAGTCCAACACATACTCAACTTTTTCGGTGTTAGCCTGATTGAATATTATGAATACTGATTTCATTCTTTTCTCAATTTTCGTTTAACCTATACGAACTGGCTCGTCCTCATCTGAGAATCCGCCTTCACCTCTTTTGACAGAACCTCTCACTGGTTTTGTGTTTGGTCCGGCGATTTCATCTTCGTTGACGTCGATGTCCATAAAGATGAACTGTCCGCGTACTTCTTTCTGAAGGTCTCGTTCTCCGTGGCGGCTCATGATACCATAAAGTACAGGCACGATGATTAGTGTTACCAACGTCGACACGCATAGACCACCGATCACGACGATACCCATTGATACCCACATCTCTGATCCTTCCGCTCTACTCAATGTCATAGGAATCATACCCAAGACTGTAGTTGCGGCTGTCATAAGCACCGGACGAAGACGGCTCTGGCCTGACAATGCGATAGCCTCGTTAAGCTCGTATCCACGGTCGCGCATCAAATCGATGTAGTCCACCAGCACAATACCGTTCTTCACTACGATACCCACCAACATGATTACTCCAAGCACACCGATCATATCCAAATATGTGTTTGTCACAAGCAATGCGATGATAGTACCTGAGATCGCAAACGGAACGGCCATCATGATCATGAATGGCTTAGCCAATGATTCAAACTGCGATGCCATAACCACGTATACAAGGAATATGATAAGACCCAAAAGCATACCCATGTCGGCAAACGACTCTTGCTGGTCTTCGTATGCTCCAGACAACATCACTGTACATCCTACTGGGATTTCAGTCTTGTCGACTGTCTTTTGAATCTCTGCGGCAAGCTCTCCAAGAGAAGTGTTGTATGGAGTCACCTTCATTGTCAACATACGCTGACGGCTCTTACGCTCGATTTCAGGTGGAGCCCAGTACTCTTCCACTTTGGCAATCTCACTAAGTTTAACTCTACCCATCGTCGTCGGGATAGAAAGATCGTTGATCAATGATAGTGAGTTACGGTTCTCCTCTTTCAAACGAACAAGGATATAATACTCGTCTCCGTCTTCCTTCAAAAGTCCTGCGTTCATACCGTTTACACGGTTGTGTACGTAAGTTGAGATAGTCGCAGATGTTAGGCCTAGCTTAGAAGCTTTCTCTTTGTCTACGATAATCTTTAGCTCAGGACGGTCTTTCTCACGGCTGATATCAACGTCACGTGCTCCTGGAACGTTCTTTTCAATCAAATCTTTTAGCTCGTATGCATATTTGCTTGTCATGTCGAACTCATATCCGAAGACTTCTATGTCGACGGTCTGTCCGCCCTGACCACCGAAACCACCTTGGTTTTCTGCCTTGTATGTGATGATTTCAGGATATGTGCTAAGAATCTGACGTAGTTTTTCAGCGATCTCATCGATAGTGACAGAACGCTCTGACTTACGTGTACAGATCACACGCATCTGGATCTTGTTGTTTGTTGTAGATGAGAACAATGCTCCGATACCAGCTTCGTCGTTAGAACCACATGTAGTAGAGATAAGTCTGATCTCTTCTGGGAATGCGGCTTCAAACTGAGCTTCTAGTTTACGTGCAATCTTAGCTGTCTCTTCTACTCTGTTACCTTGTTGCAACTCAACATCAACCACTAGACGTCCGTTATCCTGGTTTGAGATAAAGTTTGTACCGATCATGCCTGTCAGGATAGGGACAAGAGATAGCGCAAAGAATGCGATAGCTCCAAGCATTGTGACTTTCTTGTGTGTCAAACACCAGCGAAGTACATTTGCGTAGAATGCATCGATTTTGTCGAGAGCCTTCACGACTGTGTTGTGATACCAACCCTCTTTTACCTCTTCTTCAATCAATTTTCCATTCTCGATATGAACAGGCTTGTTCTTCAATAGTTTAGAACAAAGCATTGGTGTCAATGAGATGGCGACGGCAGTTGATGTACAACAACAGATTGTCACAATCCAACCAAGTTCTTTAAACAAGATACCTGCAATACCAGTCACCATTGTTAGTGGCACGAACACAGCACAGATAACGAGTGTTGTTGCGATAACTGATACCCAAACCTCGTTTGTCGCATATATAGCTGCCTCTCGTGGTGAACTTCCTCGCTGAATGTGTGTTGAAATGTTCTCGAGCACCACAATGGCGTCGTCCACAACCATTCCGACTGCGATTGTCAACGAACAGAGCGAAATGATGTTGATTGAACTGCCAGCTCCCAACAGATACAGGAATGCCACAAGCAGTGAGATTGGAATTGTGATACCGATAATAAGTGCCGCTCTCCATTTTCCAAGGAAGAACAATACCACAAGAACCACGAATACCAACGCGTACATGATTGATTCCTCAAGTGAGTTGATCGCGTTTACGATATCTCTTGAAGAGTCGTAAAGGAGGTTGAACTCGACATCTTTAGGAAGTGTCTTTTGGATTTTCTCAATTTCCTTCTTGATGTCTGTACAAATCTGTACTGTGTTTCCTCCAGTCTGCTTTGTTACAATTAGACGAACACCATCTTTTCCGTTGATTTTCTCCTCCAAGCAAAGGTCTTTGATTGTATCCTTTACAGTGGCGATGTCTCGGATGTAGATTGTCTTGCCATCTGATGTAGTTGTTACTACAATGTTCTCAATTTCAGAACTTTCTGCGTACTCACTTCTAACCTCAAGCTCATACTGCTCTTTTTTCATCTTGATAGTACCGCTTGAAAGGTTGAGGTTGTTGCTTGCTACGGCATTACCAACCTGCTCCAAAGAGATTGCATAAGCGTCAAGTTTGTTCTGGTCGATATCCACGTATACACGACGCTCTGGCTCACCACTTAGAGAGATGTTACCGATCTGGTCGACGTGGTTAAGCTGAGGCACTACGATATCGTTGAGGATTTTTTCAAGTCCTGGATACGACTCTTTTGCCTGTACGATATACTGGATGATTGGCATTGAACTTGTAGAGAACTTGATCACAAGTGGAGTGCTGGCTCCATCTGGCAGATTGTCTTTCACCATATCCACGAAAGATCGGATATCTGCTACTGCTTCGTCAAGTGAAGATCCCCACTCAAACTCCATGGCAACAAGTGAGATGTTGTCTTTACTTGTAGATGTCAA
>CAMJFV010000184.1 GCA_946405045.1 uncultured Bacteroidales bacterium
ATTGAGATATTCTTTCTCCACTCAATCATTCTACATTAAAATCCATAACCGATGCTGACAGTGAAATATTTTCTTTTTTCAAAGTCACAACCGTCATCATCACCACTGCTTTCAAATCCAGAAGACATCATACGCTTGAAATTACACTCCGCACCAACGAAAACCGCATTTGATTTCTTTGTAGTATATCCAAGTCTTACACCTGTATGCAGAGCAGCTTCAAAATCCGCTGAACCTGAAATCACCCAACCGACATCACCAATCACATACGGTGTGATAAACACTTTACCACGTGGTGCCAAATTAAACGGACACTGACCTCCCAAACGGATAGCAAGACCCAAGAAAGGCTCTTCTTCCTTCATATAAGTAGTATCGCCTCCTATAACCTCTCCATAATAATTCGTTTCAGGAAGCTGATCAAACTTGTGCTTTACAATATGACCCATCTCCAATCTATAGCCATACAAGAAATATTTTACAGGCACGACCATGAACGAAGCATCGAATTTCTTTCCATAAATTTCAGAAAGGCCCTTAGAGAATCCCACTTCAAAATACTTTGACCACTCTTGCGAATAAATCACTTTTGATTCTCCCGCTCTTTCAATTTCTTCAGGCGACGACGAACTGCTGACTATTTTATAGCCATCCGAACTTTCTTTCCAATTGACTTCAATCTCTTTTCCCTTGTAAAGGTATGTAGACTTATAGTTATCTCCGTCTTTCACTGTAGCCGAATATTCTACCTCTTCAATTTTTTTCACTTTATTGAACACAAATTCTCCAACAATAGATTTCATTACAGGTACAGGAGCTTTCGTACGGAGTTCTATTTTTCGTGTCTCAGAAGCATTGTCAATCAACGCCGAGACTGCAGACTCATCCATATCAAACAGCATCTCATTTGCGACGTAAGACGACAAATCAGCATCCTTTTTCTTCACTTCTTCAAGAAACTGTTTTGCAGTTTCTTCCACATCATTGGATTTATTCACTGTTGTCGACGCTGCTATCTCATCATTTGTAGCGACGCTGTTGTAGTATCTGATTGGAATTGAGAAGTTGGTATTCTCACGGTAAGATGCCTTCCAAGTGTTGATTCCGATAACTACAAAATCACCAGATTTATCCTTAACCAACAATGGGCCACCAGAACTTCCCGGATCGACTTGAGCCGTGTGCTGATAAACCGCAACCGAGTCTACATTTCCAAAGAACTCGTCTTTCACGCTATTGTTTGACATCACACCCTTACCAAGCTGCCACGACGGTTTGTCGCCCAACGCTGGGTATCCCGCAGTCCAAACGTCGGAGCCATCCTTGATTTTATCCTTATTAAACTTAAGAGCAGGCACATTCACCTCGTTAGAAGGGAAATTTACCAAAGCGATGTCTACATTTTTTGATACAAAAACGACTGGACAACGAGCGTATTTAACCTCTGCACCGTTTACTTCAAACGTCAAATCCACATATTTTGCATCATCCACCACATGTTTGTTGGTGACAACAATAAGTTTTCCTTTATCATCCTTGATCACAAAACCAGAACCATGAGATTCACCGCCAGCGTAATCTCTCACTTTTCGTGCGGCAGAGAAAAAGCTTTTGTTCTGCAATGCATTCGCCACATTATCGCAATTCAAAGATGTATTTTTTGATTCTTTAATATAGCATACTGATTCTCTCAATTCGGCAGCATACGAAACTACACCAACACACAAAGCTGCGAAGGATGTAAATAATCTTTGTGAAGTTTTAATCTTAAACATAATCTAACATATATAGTAGTCCTATTTTTTAATTTGCGAATCGTTGCAAAATAACTAAAAAATCAAACAAAAATCGCCCCACAAAAAAACAATTAACAAATTTTAACGTAAAAACAACAACTAAGCAACTGCTTTTAACTAACAGAAAAAGCCATGTCAAGTTTCCCCAACAGTCGCACAACAAGTTATGCAACAATCGGATATGGTTGAAGTCTTCAATGTGTCGTTCTTGAGAGCGATATTCTCTTAGCTATGGACTATCATGTCTATAATCATTTTCATCCACATTCAAGAGAACCTCCTATGTATCAATCCATTAATGATATTTAAACAGCATAAGTTTATCATTTGGCATAAATTTCAAAGATTACAAGTCCTCATATTTAGCCGCAACAAATTCAAAAAACAATATTTTCGACAAAAAAATCAGTATGATAAATGCGATATTGGCCTTTATATAATACTTATGAAGTGGGGAGAAAAAAATAAATATTAACATAAGGCCTAATATAAAAATAAAATCCAAACTACAATAAGTAGTTATTGCAATCTTATGATAATATTTATTACTACACGACCAAAATAGCAGAGCAATAATATATTGTACAACAATTCCTGGCGTCCATATCATAGAAGTGGAAAAAACGCCATATATATCAAAGTCAATTCCTTTATAATATAAACATGTAAAAAAATTAAATACAAAACAGGACAAGAGTTCCAATATTTGATATATTGTAAAAAGTTTCAAAAACTTATTATTTCTATCTTCTTTTATTTTCCTGTCTTTTATTTTATAATTCATAACCATATTATTTTTCCTTTATAAAATCCAGAACAAGGTGAGTTGAAGTTAATCCTACAGCTCTCACAGAAGAAATGCCCAAAATTTTGCTATAATTTCACTTTTGGACGGAGTATGATATCGTCAGGTGCTGTACGATCCGATCCATGGCCAAAAGTAAATTGACTAATACCATCATATAAAGGTGTTCCTCCATACATATTATATTATAACCAACTTTTTGTTTTAAGATTCAAATATCATAAATAGTAGTCCTATTTTTTAATTTGCGAATCGTTGCAAAATAACTAAAAAATCAAACAAAAATCGCCCCACAAAAAAACAATTAACAAATTTTAACGTAAAAACAACAACTAAGCAACTGCTTTTAACTAACAGAAAAAGCCATGTCAAGTTTCCCCAACAGTCGCACAACAAGTTATGCAACAATCGGATAGTGGTTGACTAAAGTCAATGCGTTCCCCTCGGGAACAAATCATCAACCGTCAACCATCAACCATCAATCTTCTTCCTTCTTTTTATATAATCCTCGTTCCTCCAACATAGAGATAAACTGATGCTTGTATTGACACTGCAGACTATCTATTGGATCTTCATCTTCTAAATAATCTGTAAGTAATCTTTTACTTCCATAAGTTCTCTTGAATTCCACATCATTCTTAAAACAAGCACCTCTTTGTAAAAGATCAATCGCCATATCATACCTACCTTTTCTTATTGCAGTATTGACAAGTTCTCCATTTGAATCATATTTTATAATATCCAAATTTATCAAAGGCTCATAATATTTATTCCCTATCTTATTTCCAATACACCATTTCAAAGAAAAAATTAATTTGTCCTTATGTGACATATATGAGGATTTTAATAATTCATTAAAACTTAATTCATCATTTGATATAATAGAAATAAAAATAGGGTGAGAATCAGGATCTAACAATCGATGATAACCTTGTGTTGGATCGGCGCCATACTTTATTAGAACCCTAATTGACTTGTATTTACTTTTATTTACAGCATAAGATAAAACAGTAGATCCATAAACATCATCTGTTTTATTAACAAGTTTTGGATTTCTGTCAAGTATCTTACAAATAGAAACCGAATCCTGTTTGTCTACGGCTATAGCCAAATCCTCTATGTCTGTATAATAAAAGATTCTTATATCTGAAGGGTTCAACAAAGGGAAAAAATTTTTATTAATAAATTTAACCCAAGGGAAACTAAACACAAATAAGCATACGATCAGCAAGAAAATAATTTTTTTCATTTTTTAATAATTTATTACACCCCAATATTCTAAAAATCGATCAATACTGTGATGAAAACTATATTCTTTTGTCTTAGGATTATCATTTAATATAACGTCCAATAATAAGTTACTGAATTCAGCACATCAACGAGTTCAAAATTTATCACATACTTCATAACATTTTCATCTTTCGGATAGGGTTGAAGTCTTCAATGTGTCGTCCTCGGGGACAAACCGTCAATCTTCAACCATCAATCCTCAACCGTCAATCTTTTGTGATGTCAGCGTGAGCAGCCACCACAGAGAATAAAAGGATGCCCAGCAGGACATAGAGTTTTTTTCGTATCATTTTCTTTTATTCAAATTGTATCTTTTTTAATTCATCTTTATTTTTTCGATTTCGATTCCTGATTCCGACACCTGCTTCGCAGGAATCGCCAAGAAATCAAATATGCCCTTGACTTCGTCAATACAGGTTCTACGAACCTGCTAATCATTAATCGTTAATCATCAATCATTTTCGTGTCGGTTTATTCGTTGTTTTTATGAGACCAATCTTACTTCTCCCATATATGTTCAAACCTAAAGCCTAAACACTCCAAATCCTCACAGAAAAATTCATTCATCGCCAAAACCGTACTCAAACATTCTTTTGTGCGCCAATGATTTTCCCCACATTCATTTTTTTTACGAATGTAAAAATCACATGAAAAATTATAAAACTCATTAAGTCTTCTTTTGAAACTTATATGTCCAGTCATTTTCAAAATCAAAGCAGCTCGTATTAGTCCTGACCCTAATGGATTTACAAAGCTACAAACATCTTCAAACTTTAATCTGCTAATCTCATCCGCCACATTTTCCAAATTGCTATATTTGTCTATGAACGGCAAACTGTAATCATCTATAATCCGCTGCATCTCCTGCCTCAATGGTTCAAATGCTTCTACGGATTCTATTTCCTTGGTACTGAAATATTCATGGCTCATAGATGGACCATTAATAATAGGGAAATCACATACTGTGTGAGTCTCTTCTCCATCAAATAAATTATATTTCTTAAATAATGGACGTAGGACATTCTCTATCTCGCAAAATGACACAAATGAGATAGGCTCATAAAAATAATAACCATAATATGCCTTATCATAATTAATCGTAATATGATATCTA
>CAMJFV010000185.1 GCA_946405045.1 uncultured Bacteroidales bacterium
GTGCTTTCTTTTGATCTTTCCTGTTCCGGTAAGAAGAAATCTTTTTTTGGCACCGGAATTAGTCTTTACTTTTGGCATTTTTTTAATTTTTAATTAACCTTTATACCTAGTATTTTTACTTGGTCTTTTTCTTTGGAGAAAGCGTGATGATCATTCTCTTTCCTTCAAGCAATGGCATCTGATCCACCTTTCCATACTCCTCCAAGTCGTTGGCAAAGCGAAGTAGCAACACTTCTCCCTGCTCCTTGAATAGGATGGAACGTCCCTTGAAGAATACGAATGCCTTGATCTTGGCTCCCTCTTTCAAGAACTCAATCGCATGGCGAAGTTTGAATTCGTAGTCGTGATCATCAGTCTGAGGACCGAATCTGATCTCTTTGACTACAACCTTCACCTGCTTTGACTTCAATTCCTTCTCACGCTTCTTCTGCTGATAAAGGAACTTCTGATAATCAATAACTTTACAAACAGGCGGCTCTGCATTTGGCGAAATCTCAACTAGGTCTAGCTCCAATTCGTCAGCAATCTGAAGTGCTTTTTCCAATGAAACCACTCCTTGCTCTACGTTGTCGCCTACCAAACGAACCTCTCTTGCACGAATCTCGTCGTTTATTTTATGTGCCTGCTCTTTCTGAGTACCCTTTGTCTCTTTCTGACTTGCTACGGGTTTGTTGCCTGGCGCCGCTGCATCAGCAGTCTTTGGCTTCTTGAAAAATGGTTGAGTTGCGATAGCAATATCCTCCTTAAATAGTTATTAATTATCTTGTTAAGCTCTTGAATTTTAGAATTCGCTCAACATTTGAGCCACTTCTGCATTCAAATTCTCGGCAAATGTAGTAAATTTAATTGAACCTTTATCACCTTCGCCCTGTTTTCTTACAGAAACTTCATCATTTTCTGCCTCTTTCTCTCCTACAATCAACATGTAAGGGATATGTTTGATCTCGTTGTCACGGATTTTTCTTCCGATCTTCTCGTTTCTGTCGTCGACGATTGCTCTGACATCTTTAGAGTCCAAGTATGCCTGTACCTTTCTTGCGTAGTCGTTGTACTTCTCGCTGATTGGTAGGATCGCTACCTGGTCTGGTGTCAACCACAATGGGAACTTACCTGCTGTGTGCTCGATCAATACGGCTACGAATCTCTCCATAGATCCGAATGGAGCACGGTGGATCATCACCGGACGGTGCTTCTGGTTGTCCTCACCTACATATTCTAGTCCGAATCTTTCTGGCAAGTTGTAGTCTACCTGGATTGTTCCAAGCTGCCAACGGCGTCCTAGAGCGTCTTTTACCATGAAGTCAAGCTTTGGCCCGTAGAACGCTGCCTCGCCATACTCTACGCGTGCTGGCATTCCCTTCTCCTTGCAAGCGTCGATGATTGCCTGCTCTGCTTTGTTCCAGTTCTCCTCTGTTCCTACATATTTAGTAGTGTTGTTTGGATCTCTCAATGAAATCTGAGCCTCGAAATTGTCGAAATTCAAAGCCTTGAAGATGATTCCGATGATATCCATCACACGCATGAACTCCTCTTTCACCTGGTCTGGACGTACGAACAAGTGCGCGTCATCCTGTGTGAACGAACGTACACGTGTCAATCCGTGAAGCTCACCGCTCTGCTCATATCTATATACAGTACCGAACTCTGCAAGACGCAAAGGAAGGTCACGGTATGAACGTGGCTGGTACTTGAAGATCATACAGTGGTGAGGGCAGTTCATTGGCTTAAGCATGTAAACCTCTCCCTCTTCTGGAGTCTCGATAGGACGGAAACTGTCTTCTCCGTAGTGATCCCAGTGTCCTGAAGTCACGTATAGGTTCTTGTTTCCGATATGTGGAGTGATAACCTGCTGGTATCCGAATCTCTTCTGGATCTTCTTCAACATATCCTCAAGACGCAAGCGAAGGGCTGTACCCTTTGGCAACCACATTGGAAGTCCCTTGCCCACCATGTCTGTGAACATGAACAACTCCATCTCCTTACCGATCTTTCTGTGGTCACGCTTCTTAGCCTCCTCCAAAAGTTCAAGATACTCGTCAAGCATCTTCTTCTTAGGGAATGTGATGGCGTATAGACGAGTAAGCTGCTTTCTCTTCTCGTCGCCTCTCCAATATGCTCCTGCAAGAGAAGTGATCTTGACTGCCTTGATTGGAGACACGTCCTTCAAGTGTGGTCCACGGCAAAGGTCTGTGAAGCTTCCCTGCTCGTATAGAGTGATCTTACCGTCTTCAAGCTCGCTGATCAACTCTGTCTTATATACTTCGCCTCTCTGTTCGAACATCTTCAAAGCGTCTGCCTTAGAGATGTCGACGCGAGTAAGAGTCTGCTTTGTAGCTACGATTTCCATCATCTTCTTCTCGATGGCTGCGAAATCTGACTCTTTCAATGTGATATCACCGAAATCGATATCGTAGTAGAATCCGTTTTCTATAGCTGGACCGATACCGAATTTTGCGTTTGGATAAAGCATCTGGATAGCCTGTGCCATCAAGTGGGCTGATGTATGCCAGAATGTGTGCTTACCCTCTTCGTCTTCAAATTTGAACAACTTGATCGCTGCGTCCTCGTTGATTGCACGATTCAAGTCTCTTGTCTCTCCGTTTACGCTGATTGCCAACACGTCCTGTGCTAGGCGGGAAGAGATGCTTTCTGCGATCTGATAACCTGTGACGCCGTTCTCATACTCACGAACGGAACCGTCTGGGAATGTAATTTTTACCATTTTTTTTTCTCTACTTACAAATGTAGTCTAATTTAAAACGTCGCAAAGATAACCTTTGTATGCCTAACTTACAATTAGTTTGTGGAAAAAAATAGAGAATGATGTCATTTCAATCTTTTTATCCATATTATATAATTGAAATATTTACTATGCTGAAATGTTATTTTTGTCATAAAATCATATGAAATTTAACAGAATTGTCATATCTTGCGGAAAATTTTAGTGGCTGAGGTATGTGTGATACGAAAAGATGAGCTCTCTATACGTCGCTGAAAACTGAATTTTAATTCTTTTATAGGCTGAAAATGGCTCAAATGAATGTATTTATACGTGAATGGCTTTATATTTTTACATTTTTTCACAAATGTGATAAAAAATATATTATAGCCTTTTGGCTTATTTTTGTAATGTCATAATTTTGTAATAGATATTTTACTATATGGAAGAGAATAAGGATTTCAAGGACAAAAACGATTTAGAAATTGTTTTTTCCAAAGCGGTGAAGGCGGGAAAGAGAATCTACTATTTTGACGTAAAGAAGAATCGTAGAGGAGAGTTGTTCCTTGCTATTACAGAGAGTAAGAAAAAAGTGGGGGAGGATGAATCTCAGGTTTCGTTTGAGAAACACAAAATTTTCCTATATAAGGAGGATTTTGAGAAGTTCGCGAACGGTCTGTCTGAGGTGACTTCGTTTATTGACAGAGTAAATAAAGAAAATGGAATAGAGAGGCGTCAGTCGGAAGAATGAAATAAAATTGAGCACTTAGATTAACATTATTTAATTTGAGTGCTCTTTCTTTTTTGCTATTGTGTATTGATTGCCTAATTTTGCAACGTGAACGGGCAAAGTTGCCCCTACATTACGGAAAATATAATTATTTACGATTGTTACGACTATGCTGAACCCAACTGAAGCTGATGAACGACGTTATCTGAAGTCGGTGCTGGAATTTATTGATGATATGATCCTGGGTATTGATGCCTTTATCCACCAGCAGGTAAAGGATATGAAGGCGTTCAAGGAGTATTTGTGGGAAAACCTCTCTGAGCTTGACCGTGCGGAAAAGAGCGCGACGCGAAATTATGTGACGCAGGCGGCGATGAGCGCGGAGGAGATGGAGAATACGAAGCGACGTCTGAAAAGGATGAAGCTCGTGCCATATTTCGGACGAATAGATTTCCGTGTCGACGGTGAGGATGAAGCCTCCTCTTTGTATGTCGGCATACATTCGTTGTATGATTCGAAAAGCAAGAAGAATCTTATCTACGATTGGCGAGCTCCGATATCAACAATGTTTTACGACTTTGATTTCGGCAAAGCGTATTATGAATCACCAGTCGGCAGAATAGACGGAACAATTGAATTCAAGCGACAGTTCAGAATCCGCAACTCTGTAATGGAGTTTATGATTCAGAACAGCATAAACATAGACGATGAGTTGCTCCAGAAAGAGTTGAGCACCACGTCGGATGAACGTATGAAGAATATTGTCGCGACAATCCAGCGTGAACAGAACGCAATCATCCGTGATGAGGAGTCGCACAATCTTATAATCCAGGGAGTCGCAGGTTCAGGAAAGACATCCATAGCCCTCCATCGAGTGGCATACATATTATATAGGTTCAAGGGTCAGATAACGTCAGATGATATTTTGATCATCTCTCCTAACAAGGTGTTTGCCGACTATATTTCCAATGTGTTGCCTGAATTGGGAGAGGAGACAATCAAGGAGTGCGGAATGGAGGAACTGCTTTCCGAACTGTTGGACGGCAAAGTAAAATTCCAGACATTCTTTGAGCAGGTGAACGATCTGCTTGAAAACAAGAATGCGGCGACAATAGAACGTACAAAGTTCAAGGCCACATTCGAGTTTGTCCAGCTGTTGGACAAATATCTGGTGCATCTTGAGAACACATGTTTCCAGCCAGAGGATATCGTAGTGGGAATCATTCCCGTCGCAAAGGAATGGATACTTGAAAAATTCCATTCTCATGACAGACTGCCGATCCGCCAGCGTCTGGAACTTATCGCAAACGATATCAAGAACGAGTTTAAGATATCATTCCGTCGAATACTGACGACGGAGGAGATGAGGAAGGTAAGGGCAGAGCTGAAGAAAATGCTTCATCTAGGATCCGACGCTGCGGTATACAAAGATATGTTTGAGTGGCTAGGCAAACCCGAGTATCTGAAGAAGACGAAGGACAAGAAGATGGAATATGCCGACGTCGCACCTATGATCTATCTGAAGATTTCATTGGAGG
>CAMJFV010000186.1 GCA_946405045.1 uncultured Bacteroidales bacterium
TGGCAGATCGACGTTGCTCATCCGACTCTCCGGCCGCCGTCAGATTACAATGAAGTTCAAAAAGGATGTCAGCACAGAAGTAATCACAAAAGTTGCGGATGTCATATCCCAACTTGTAAACATCATCAAAAGCAACGACGATATCGACATCACGGTTCGTGGCATCAGCATCCACACCAAGTGGAAGAAGCCAGAATGACAAAAAGAAACAAAAGTTTTGATTATACATAAAAAAAGTTTACTTTTGCAAAAATTTTTAAGCAATTTTGCATAAATATATAGGATATGTCATACAAAATCATGTCGGCTGAAGAAGCAGCATCTCTCTTCTTCAATGGAGCAAACGTAGGATTCAGTGGTTTTACTGCGGCTGGTACACCAAAGATTGTGCCATCAGCAATCGCTGCTATGGCAGAAAAACTTCACAACGAGGGTAAAGAGTTCAAAATCAACGTATTCACTGGTGCATCATCAGGAGATATGTTAGACGGTGCATTGGTAAGAGCAAACGCCATCAATTTCCGTGCCCCATACCAGAGCAGCAAAGACTTGCGTAATGGTATCAACTCAGGTGCTGTGAAGTATAACGATATGCATTTGTCTCACCTTTCACAGGAACTAAGATACGGTTTTTATGGCAAATTGGATTTTGCTGTTGTTGAGGCTGCAGACGTCACTCCAGACGGAGAGATCCTTCCAACTGCAGGTGTAGGTCTTGCTCCAACTGCTTGTATGTTGGCAGACAAGATCATCATCGAGCTTAACAGCACTCAGCCTAAGGAACTTTACGGAATGCACGATATCTTCATTCCTGCAAATCCACCTTACAGAAAAGAACTTCCTATCTACAAAGTGTCTGACCGTGCAGGTGAGAAGACAATCAAAGTAGATCCTAAGAAAATCGTTGCGATCGTTGAGTCGAACGAATTCACTAACGTCGCTAAGTTTACTGAAGTAGACGCTACAACAGCTAAGATCGGCCAGAACGTTGCTAACTTCTTGGCTAACGAGTTGAAGCGCGGCACAGTGCCACCTGAGTTCTTGCCTATCCAGAGCGGTGTAGGTAATGTGGCTAACGCAGTGCTATACTCTCTTGGCGACAACAAGGATGTGCCTACATTCACTATGTATACAGAGGTTATCCAGGATGCAGTGATCGACTTGATGGAGAAAGGCAGAATCTCATTCGCATCAGGATGCTCTCTTACAACAAGTACAGATGTGACTAAGGATATCTATTCTAACCTTAAGTTCTTCGGCGACAAGGTGCTTCTTCGTCCTATCGAGATCTCTAACAATCCTGAGATCATCCGCCGTTTAGGTTTGATCACAATCAACACTGCTCTTGAGGCTGATATCTTCGGTAATGTAAACTCTACTCACGTGCTTGGAACAAAGATGATGAACGGTATCGGAGGTAGTGGCGACTTCACAAGAAACGCTTACATCTCTATCTTCACATGTCCATCAATCCAGAAAGGCGGACTTATCTCGCCAATCGTTCCTATGGTTAGCCACTGCGACCACAGCGAGCACTCAGTTAAGATCCTTATCACTGAGCAGGGTATCGCAGACCTTCGTGGTCTTGATCCACTTGGACGTGCTAAGACAATCATTGAGAACTGTGTTCACCCAGACTACAAACAGCTAATGTGGGATTACTTGAAGCTTGGTGGAGCAACTCACACTCCTCACTCTTTGAAGAACGCATTCGCATTCCACACTGCATTCGCAGAGAAGGGTGATATGAGATTGACTCAGTATATTTAACAGCTGAAAACGTTGACATTTCCTTTGACGGAATACGTTGACGACAACAATAAAAAACGGTCGGAGAAAAATCTCTGACCGTTTTTTTATATCTCATGTATCTGTATTACGTAAATTGGGAGACGTCATCCATAGCGAGACGCACATCCATATGTTATGAGACGCACGTCCGAACGTCTCTACAAGAATTATATTATTTTCCGATAATCAAAAATTCGGTGCGACGGTTCAAAGCTCTGCCCTCGTCTGTTTTATTGTCGGCGATCGGTTGTTCCGCACCATAACCCTTATATTCCAGACGTGAAGCATTGATGCCCTTCTTCACAAGATAATCGTAGGCTGTCTTCGCACGTGTATCCGACAGTTTCTTATTGTATTCCGCATTACCCTTGCTGTCTGTATGACCGCACAGACGAATCTTTACTGTAGGGTTGGTCTTCAAGAATTGGATAAGATTGTCCAACTCATTATAAGAGGCTGTCTTTAATGTTGACTTGTCAAAATCATAGAAGATGTTCTTCAAAGTAATCTTTTTGCCCACCTCAATTTTCTCAAGTGCCATGCCCTTTTTGTCATCCAGTTTGACTGCCTTATCATTGTCGAAATGCTCACTGATAAGCATATATCCACGTTTGTTGACATTCAATCCCGTCTCCTCTCCTTCTGGCACACAAGTGACGAACTCTCCCGTCGACTTATCAGAGACAGAGGTGAAGACCTTTTCATTTGTCTTTGTACTATAGACATTGATCTTTGTCTGGATCGGTTTTCCCGTCGCCTCATCAACAATCTTGCCTCGGCTGTATTTCATCTTCTTCATCGGCTTCAACGGATTCTTTGTCATGTCAATCTCATACACTTCCCTGCCCTTGCCGTTTTTCTCCTGTCCGTCAGACGAATAGAATGCCTTGTCTCCGTTGGCATTCACCACAAAACCGATTTCATCTCTACAAGTATTGAGAGGATAACCCATATTCTTAGGTTGACTCCATTTTCCATTCTCATCCTTGTATGAGACAAAGATATCCATCTTTCCCAATCCCTTATGTCCTTTTGAAGAGAAGAACAACGTGTGGTTGTCGGCATGGATGAACGGTGACTGCTCATCATCAGCTGTGTTGATCGGAGCTCCCATATTCACAGGTTCAGAAAACTCCAACATTCCGTCGTCCTTGATTTTCACCTTACATTTCCAGATATCCGACTTACCCACGCCACCAGGACGAGTGCTGGCAAAATACAGTTCATCACCCGTTGGGCTCAAACTTGGATATGTCTCCCAATGCTTAGAGTTGAGTGGAGCTCCGGGGTTGATTGCTCTCGACCAACCATCACCCTCACGGATAGAATAATAGATATCACATCCTCCCATACCCTGCTGGCGATCACATGCGATAAAGAAAAGATAGCGTCCATCCAATGAAAAACATTGTGCTCCTTCATTGCCGATTGAATTAAGGGACTGACCCGCATTCTGAATCTTTCCCCAACCGCCGTTCTGCTTCTTTGAAATGAAAATATCCTCATGGACTCCCTTTCCAACCGTCGACTGACCTTCAAGTTTTCCTATATTCACAGTCGTAGAGAAAAGATTCTCGTCGGCAGTGATAGAAGGCCAATAGTCATCATACTGTGTATTGATGTTAGGACCCATGTTTTTAGCCTGGAAAGGAATAGGTGAAGACGCAAGTTCAATTCCATCCTTACACTGAGCGATAGCCTTCTGAGCCATCTTATAATAAGTCATCTCCTTCTGAGGAATCAACTCATACGTTGCGATAGCCTTTTCATAGTTGCAAGTGTTGTGGTATGCTTTCGCCAGACGCATCACAGAGTTGTAGTAGCGAGGAAGTTTTGGTTTTGCCACACCCTCCAATGTCTGTAGCATCTTAGCCTCATTGTTCATGTAGCCGTAAAGTTCAGCCAAAGTCCATGCAGCGTCGACAAACTCCTTGTTTCCTCTCACCAACGCCTGCAATTTCGGCAAAGCCTCGGTATATTTGCCGTCTCCCATAAGAAGAACCGCCGTCTCATACTCCTTAACCTCCTTTTTGCTAGCATAGGTAGTCTGTGCCGACACAAAAGAAACCGACACCAACAACACACATATTACATATAATATCCTTTTCATAAAAAAATCATATTAATTAAAGCAGACGCAAATGAATCCGTCCACACAACCACATCCGTCTTGTCCACATCATTTATTCGACTCCGTCTTATTGACGTCAGAAGAAGTTTTTTTCTTTTTCAACAGACCAAGTTTCTTTTTACGTTCCCACTCTGCCTTCTTCTTCTCATATGCGTCAAAACGACTTTCCAAATATCCGTCTGCCATATATAAAACATCTAATTAACATCACAAAAGTACGAAAAATAAAGAGATATGAAAAGTAAAAAAAACTTAACCGACATTTAGGAGCTGTTTAATTCTCAATTTCACGCGTGGATTTTAAGGTTGAGTATGGAATCAAACAGAAAAACTGTGTAATGTAATTCACTTTCCACACTGACAGATATCAAGCTGAATGATAATGTGGAACACAGCGCTACCAAAGTTGACGAAAAATCATTACCTTTGCAGCCTAAAACGAAAAAGAATATGGAGAATACAAGATTAAATAGAATTGAGAGACTACTACAGAAAGAGTTGGGCGACATGTTCATCCACGTCTCTTCAACATTCAAAGGGACAATCCTTTCTGTATCAGAGGTGAGAATATCGCCAGATTTGAGTGTTGCTAAAGCCTACATCAGCGTCTTCCCACAGTCGCAGAGCGAATATGTGATAGAGACCTTGAAAAACAGCAGCCGCAGCATCCGTTATGAACTAGGAAAGAGAATCAAAAATCAGGTACGTGTGATTCCAGAGTTGATTTTCAAACTTGACGAGACTCTTGACAAACTTGAGACTATCGACCGTCTGCTTGCTATCGACAGAGATGCAGTGAACGCGGCAGAGGAAAACGATTCTGAACCAGAAAAAGATTAAACACAATGCGTTTCGAGCTACGAGTCGCCTTACGCTATCTCTTCTCAAAGAAGAAGCAGAATGCCATCAACATTGTCTCTGGCGTATGCGCCACAGGCATCTGTGTGGCATCGTTGGCACTCGTATGTATTCTGAGCGTCTACAATGGATTCCAAAGTGTGGTTGGCGATTTATATTCGTCGTTCGACCCTGATTTGAGAATCCAGCCCAAGGAGGGCAAAACA
>CAMJFV010000187.1 GCA_946405045.1 uncultured Bacteroidales bacterium
GAACTCCTCGTTTTTTAGATCATCCTTATATTTTACAAGGACATCCTTTTTACATTTTGCTCTGTCCAACAAATCTCCATCGTCACATCCGCAGTATTCTCTTCCTGCCCAATCTCCTTTCATTGACATTGTGCATCCAGAAAGTATCGCGGCCAATGCAAATAAAATTATATATTTTGAATTCATAATATTATCCTTTCTCTCCTTATTTAATTAAACAACATTAGATAAGTCACAACAATTGACCTCTTCGTCCTCAAAAAAATTATCCAGCCAAAAGTTGCCATTCTCCAAGACTCCAAATGTATATTTATTTATCCAATTTCCCAAAATAATTACACGACTTTTTGCATTTATCATCAAATCTAATTCAATATGACGGTGTCCGAAGATGTAAAAGTCGTACTTCGGTCCATTTGTTATTTCGTTGTTTTTTGCGAAAATAACAAGATGCTCTTTGTCTTCTCCAAGGTAAACATCCTCATTTTCACTCTCTTGCTCAGTCACTTTATTCCATCTGCTGTAACGGTTGCGACGGCTCCACCAGTTGCCGAATGGCATTGTCACATCTGGATGTATCCATTTGAATAGCCATTGGCATGGACCATTTCTGAAGAATCTGCGCAAGAATCTGAATGTGCGGCTTGGATCACCTAATCCGTCTCCATGTGCCATATATATGTTTTTCCCTTGAAGCGTTGCGGATTCTTCATTTCTTACAACGCGTACTCCAAGCTCTTTTTCTAAATATCCGAATGTCCAGATGTCGTGGTTTCCTGTGAAATACACTACCTCTATGCCACTGTCTACAAATTCTTGTATTTTTGCCAATACCCTTGTGAATCCTTTGGGAATCACTGTGTTGTATTCGAACCAGTAATCGAAAATGTCGCCAAGCATGTACAGACTTTTACAACTGTTTTTGATGCTGTCCATCCATCGCACGAATTTCTTTTCGCGCTCTATTGACGAAGCTTCCGCGTCAAGTCCGAAATGACAGTCGGATATGAAGTAGATCCTGTTTCTCTCGTTTCCCATTTATTAAGTGGACTTAATGTCGGTTTTGATTATAAAAATCCTAATTCCAGTTTTGCCTCTTCTGTCATCATGTCCTGATTCCATTCTGGCTCAAACACAATCTCGACGTTGCAATTATCCACTCCGTCGATGGATTCCACTTTCTGCTTGATATCCTCCACCATGAAGTCGCCTGCTGGGCATGACGGTGCTGTCAAAGTCATTTTGATGTTGACGGTGCTGCCATCCACGTCGATTCCATACACCAGTCCAAGTGCATATATATCAATAGGTATCTCAGGATCGTATACGGTCTTGAGCATCTCTACTACTTTCTCTTCTATCTGCAAAAATTCGTTTTCTGCCATATCTAATTGAATATATTCTGCAAATGTACAAAAAAAAACTTAAAGCAGAATAGTAAACTTTGTAATGCTGAATAATCTTAAAATACAGGACTGAATAATCTTGCTATGGATTCTTTGATCCTCATCGAGAATGGTCTGCTTTTCCAGCGTTCCATGTCGAAAGCTTCGCTGTCCGCAATGTCATGCTCGATGATGTTGTGGAAGATGGATGCTGTCTCGTCTCCATAAATGATTACATTGGTCTCAAAATTATGCTCAAGGCTACGGAAGTCCATGTTCGCGCTGCCGACACTCACTATCTTGTCATCCGATACTATAAGCTTGCTGTGGATGAATCCGGCTTTGTAGAAATAGAAGTGAACGCCTGCCGACGCAAGGTCTTTCACATACGAGTAGGTGCTCCTCAACACAATCCTGTCGTCACACACCAGAGGTATGATTATTTTTATCTCTACGCCACTTTTTGCTGCGGTCACCAGTGCGGATCGCACCGCTTCATTCGGCATAAAATAAGGCGACTCGATGTAGACGTATTTTTGACTCTGCATTATTATTCGCAGATATGTCTGCATAATGGCTCTGTATTCCATGTCGGGGCCGCTGAACACAGTTTGCATGCCGCATAGTGTGAGACCATCTGTATTCGGCATTTTCTTTATGTCTATCGGCACTAACTGTCTGCTGACGAAATGGTAGTCTTTCCTGAACACTTTTGCCAAACCTTGGATGCCGTCGCCAACGACTTTAATATGAGTGTCTCTCCATTTTCCGAGAGATGGCTTTCCTTCAATATATCTGTCTGCGACGTTCATTCCTCCTATGTAGCCGATCTCATTGTCGATGATGAGCAATTTTCGGTGGTTGCGATAGTTGATTTTCTTGCCGAAAAAGGGTAGGGTGACAGGAAGGAACTCATGATATTCAATGCCAGCCTCAGCTAAGTCTTGTTTTGTCTTTTTTGTCACTTTCCAGCTGCCTACAGCATCCACAACAATTTTTATTTTGACTCCCTCTTTGGCTTTTTTTATCAAGGTTTCGATGAACCGTTTGCTGATTTTGTCGTTCTCAATGATATAATATTCAGCGAAGATTGTCTCTTTTGCTGATTCAATGTCTGCAAAGATAGATTCGTAAAGAGACGTTCCGTCTGTGAATGGTTTTATATATGTGTTGTTGTAGATCTTCTCATTGCATAGATTATATATGAGTTGGGACATGTTTTCATATCCTTCGACTGGAATGCCTTGGTCGAATGTCTCATCTAAGTTTTTCAATGCTTCAGCGTAAGCTTTGTTGGCTTTCTCCACAGTCTTGCCTTTTCTGAAGTCACGACCAAATAATGCGTATAGGACAAGTCCAACCACAGGTATCGCTATTATGGCTATTATCCAGGCGATAGATTTGATTGGATTCCTGTTTTCAAGCATCAGCACGATGATTGTCATCGCAACTGCGTATATGTATAGGGCGTTGAATAGCCAGTATGTTATTTCTGCAAACACGTTAGAAAATTATATGCGGGATGTGAAATGAAGACACAGGATGTTAAAAGATAAGTGTTTACGACATAAAAAAGCGAGTCGCTGGATAAGTGACTCGCTTTTATAAAGAAGTGGTTAACTCTTATTTCTTTGAGTAGTGACGCTGAGGAACGCCGTAATCTTTCTTCAAGTAAAGAGCTCCAGCACCGTCGTTAGGCACGATACGGATGTTGTCCATTGCGACTTTGTACTTCTCTCTTCTCAAGCAGCTACCGTACTCGTTTACGTTGACTGTGAATCCACCCCAACGCTCAACCTCTGTTGGGTCAGCGTGAAGCTGTGCGTAGTTGTAGTGGTGCTTGTAGTCTGTCCATGCACCGTTAGTGTACTGGCCGTTGTGAGAAGCGTCAGCACAGATACTCATGTTCTTGCTCTTCCAAAGTAGTTCAGAGAATGGGATTGTCACTGTCATCCAGCCGTCTGTGTAGAATGGCTTAGCATTGTCAATCTCCCATGAATCTGTCTCCTTGATCCATACATATTCAGATGGACACCAGTAAGCTGCACAATTACGGATGTTTCCGATTGGATCCTCATCGTTGCCGCTGCAGAAACCGAACTCAAATACTTCACCGATGATTGGGTGCTCTTTTGGTACGTTTACTTCAAACTTGATAGCGAACTCGCGGATGTTAAGCTGCTTGTTCAAAATGTCGTTTGTGAATACACCGAAGACTGTAGAGTCTGCAGCCTTTGCGTTCTCACGTGAACTCTGATAAACGATTGCCTGCCAGCTCTTGATGTCATCGAACACACCGTAATCTCCATTGCTCAAAGAGAATAGGTTAGTGTACTTTTCTGCTGCACCGCTGATGTAAAGCTGATCTTTCTTATTGTCGAAGTCTACGATGATGTTGCGTGAGTCACGGAAAAGGACATCTGTCTTGATAGAGTCTGAACCGTTGACGATCATGACAGGGAATGAATTGGCGACTTTCTCTGGAACAACTGCCCAAATCTCGTTGCTGCCTTTAACCTCTACTTTTGGAGAAGCAAGGTTGTATCCATTACCGTCGTTGAAAAGAACACTTACCTTTGCTCCTTTCGCATACTCACCACCTTTGATCTTTAGAGGCTGACCTGCAACTGTGAACTCATTATAAAATAAGTACGCTGCATTCTTCTCTGCGATCGCTGTAGTGTCTACAACAATCTCCTGCTCAGCTGGTTTGATTGGGCCTTGTGCGTTCTCAACTGGCTTTGCCTGATCTTTGTTGGCACATGACGACATCGCAACCGCTACTGTAGCAATCATTATTGATTGATATATCTTTCTCATTTTGTCTAATTGTTTTAATCCGTTTGTTGCAAAAGTAGACATAATAATACGATAATTAAAACTTTTTAACTGTTTTTTTATCAAAAATTATTGAGATTTTGTGGATTTGTGAGAGAAATGAACTAATATTGCTGAAAATTTAATTAAAACTGATGAATATGAAATTCAATAAGTATTTAGCAATGTGCTTTTTGGCATCAACTTTGATGTGCGGATCGTTCACTTCTTGTGGTGACGATGAGGACGATGATGCAAAGAAAGAATCTGTTTTGAATGATAAGACCACTGCAGAGCAGGGTAGAGAAGATGGTAAGAATTTTGGTTCAATTGCTGCCAAAGGTTCTGGTATGGCTGTTTCTGATGTTAGTACGTTGCTTGCCCTTTCAAGCAAGTACAAGAGTACAGACGACAAAGTTTACAAAACTGCGTTTGCTGAAGGTGCTGCTGAAACAGGTCTTTTGGGAGACTCAACAACTGGAGATGCTGCGGTAGCTAAAATTGATGAGATCATCAATGGATTGGAGACTGCTGAGAATATCAAAAACGGTAGTCAGGAGCAGAAAGTTAGTGCGATTATTTCTATCCTTAACTTGTTTGGTGGAAACAAATCAGCTAATTAATCTTTAGTTTTAAGACTTATATGGGAGGTGGTCTTTCTGCCTCCCTTTTTTTATGCATGACAATAATGTCTATATTATTATTCACTATTAATTGTTGATCGCGTAATGAGTTGCAATAATTACGATCCGAATAATGGATATGAAGACGATGATGCG
>CAMJFV010000188.1 GCA_946405045.1 uncultured Bacteroidales bacterium
CGTCCACATCTTTGAAGTCAGACAATAATTCCTTCGCTAACTTGTTTATTTGTTGGAATCGAGGAACAATTTCATATTCTTCAAAAACTTTAACGTCTTCACCACTTTTAAGTTGTTGTATTTGCTGTTCAATTTCTTGTCTTTTGTCTTCCAAAAGTTGTAAACGCTTTTCTTTGTCTTCGTTGGTGTATTCTACTAATTCTCTGAGTTGATTTATAATCGATTTGAATTTAGATTCAGTACCGATATATTCTTCGCGTTTTAATCCTGAAAGCCAATCAATTACTTTGCTTGTGTGTGACGATAATTCATAATAAATCTCGCCATCTTCGTTTCTGTAATTTGCTAAAAAACCACAATCAGTCCACTTTTTTATATATTTAACTGATTTTTCCTCGTAAGTGTCAGTTGTTGAAATATCGTTTTCGTCATCGTTGATTACATCATTGTAATTTAAGTAATCTGCTAAATTATTGTGGATGTTTTCATATGATATTGCAGTTTTATCTTCAAATATTTTTGTTAAAAAGCCTAGAATAAGCTCAGTATTTCGTGCCCTGAGTATTGCAATACTCGGGGATTTTTCCAATGTATCTAATATTTGAGCCTGTAATGACATTGTTTTGATGAAAAATTATGACAAAAGTATTAATTTATGTCAAATCAGCAAATCTTTTTCAATACTTCTCTTTGGGGGTATTATTCCTATCACTCTACTTTTCTGTTTTATGTCTCTTTTGTGCTGTTGATTTTGATTCAATCGTAAATTTGATTCATACTCTTCCCTCTGCCATTTTATATTTAATTAACAATTCCTCTCAAAAAAATAATTGGTTTTGTTTGGATTTAAAAATATTTTGTGTAATTTTGACACGAAGTTAAAAAGAAACAAAAAATCGAAGAGTTATGAATACAATAATTACATCTCTGCTGGAGACAGATCTTTACAAGTTCTCTATGGGTCAGGCTATTTTCCACCAGTTCCCAGGATATAAGACTACCTGGACTTTCAAATGCCGTAACAAGGATGTGAAATTCACTCCTGAAATGGTGGAGGAAATCAAACGTCAGTTGCAGGCTTACTGTAATCTCCGCTTCACTGAGAGTGAATTGGAGTACTTGAGATGCATCGGCGCAAGAAAGGATGAAAATGGTAATATCGTCAAGAAGGGCTGGATTAAAGGTTCTTATGTTGACTTCTTACGTATATGGCGTCCAAGATTCGAGGATTTTATAATCAACGACCAGGCTGAATGTGGATTGAATATTGAGGCGTGTGGCACTTGGCTTAACACCAGCATGTATGAAATCCCTACTCTTGCTATCGTCAATGAGGTATATTTCCGTATGGCTTACGACTATGAGGAACTTAGAAAACAATTCCGTCGCAAGCTTGATGAGAAAGTGAATCTTTTGGAGCAGGATATCTATGAACTTGGTGCATTCTCTGAATTTGGCCTCCGTCGCAGATTGTCTGCCGAGTGCCAGGAGATGGCTGTGATGGCTTTGAAAAATGCGAAGATGAACAACAAATCTATCTTCGTGGGTACAAGCAACGTCTACCTAGCTCGCAAATACAATCTTATCCCTGTGGGTACTATGGCTCACGAGTGGATCATGTGCGTAGGTCAAGGCAACAGAGCTGTCAATCCTGCTTATTCTAATCTTTACGCTCTACGCTCTTGGGTGACTGAGTATAAGGTACAGAATGGAACGGCTCTTACTGATGCGATCACAACTGATTGTTTCTTGCGTGATTTCGATGAGGAGTTCGCTACTGTGTTCAGCGGTGTTCGTCACGATTCTGGTGATCCGTTCGCATGGGGCGACAAGATGATCGCTCACTATCAGAAGCTTGGCATCGACCCTACTACAAAGACTCTTCTCTTTAGCGACAGCTTGAATTTTGAGAAGGCTACAAAGCTAAAGAAGTATTTCGAGGGCAGGGCAAAGACAGCTTTTGGTATCGGTACATTCATTGCTAACGACACTGATGTGCCACCGCTAAATATCGTGATGAAGACTACTTTATGTAATGGTGGCGACGTTGCAAAGATTTCTGACACTCCAGGAAAGGGTATGTGCAAGAATCCAGACTATGTCGACTATTTGCAAAGAGCCATCGACTGGAGAATGAACCACGCTGAAATGTGATTGATAACCAATTAATTTGAATGGTATGAACAATTGGCAGATAAAAGAGAGGGAAGTGGTGATGAAAACACCAATCGGAAGCTTTGTGACAACAAAGAAGATTGATCCGAGTGGTGTGGAACGCAAATATATATCTATGAATTGCCCCGACTGGGTTTGTGCTGTGGTCCAGCTTGGAGCTGGTTCTGATGATTTCATGATGGTCAAGCAATTCCGTCACGGCATCAACAGAGAAATCACAGAGTTCCCTTCTGGCATGGTAGACTGTGGTGAGAAGGCGATCGACGCTCTCTATCGTGAACTGGATGAGGAGTTGGGTATCAAGAAAGAGAATGTCGTCAAACTGGAGCAACTTTATACTGGTAGCCCTAATCCTGCTTTCATGGAGAATAGAATGACTTGCTACTATGTGGTGGTGGATGGCTACGGCAAAAACAATCCTGACGATGATGAGTTCCTTGAAACTGAGATCGTGAAGAGGGCAGACATGGATGCGATTGTCAGACAGGATGATTTTGGTTTGATGATGAGGCTTGCTTGGGAGATGTTCGAGAAAATTAAGAGTTAAGAATTAAGAGTTAAGAATGACTGTACTCTAATAGGAACCAGTAAATTAGGAGGAAAAGATTATGAGAACACTTAAAGAACAGATGGTAGCCTGGATCAAGGACTACTTCGCAAAGAATGGTGACGAGAATACAAAAGCACTTATAGGTATCAGTGGAGGAAAGGACAGTACTGTAGTGGCTGCGGCATGTGTGGCTGCTTTGGGTAAGGATCGTGTGGTAGGTGTGATGATGCCTAACGGTGTTCAGACGGATATCAATGATTCTAAACGAGTTTGTGAGTTTTTGGGTATTAAAAACTATGAGGTGAATATCAAGGGTGCTTACGATGCTCTTGCTCAGGAGATAACTGCAAAAACGGCTGGTGAGGCTACTCCTCAATTCAAGACAAACACTCCTTCTCGTTTGAGAATGGCCACTTTATATGGAGTGGCAGCGATTATTGGTAATTGCAGAATCAGTAATAATGGCAATAAGAGCGAGCGTCTCATGGGATATTTCACTATCTGGGGCGACGGTGCTGGTGATTTTGCTCCGTTGGCTAATCTGTATGTCAGCGACGTGGTGAGATTGGGAATTGAGTTGGGCTTGCCTGAGGATTTGGTGAAGAAAGCTCCTAGTGATGGAATGTGTGGTATGACTGATGAGGATAACCTTGGTTTCACATACGCTGAGGTGGAGAAGGTAGCAAGAGGTTTCTACGACGACGTGAATCCAGAGACAGCTAAGAAGATACAGAACAAGATCAATGGTATGAGTTGGAAGTGCAAACTTCTTAATCTTCCATGTTTTGAGCCTGATCAGAAAGTTTTGGCAATTATCGACGCACAAAAAGACTTCATCGATGGTAGTTTAGGTGTCGGTCTCGACAAGTGGGAAAAGGCTAAAGCTGCCATAATCGAGTTGATGAAGAAAGAAAAATACGACAGCATCGTCTACACTAAGGACTGGCATCCAGCAAACCACTGCTCTTTCAAAGCTCAGGGTGGACCATGGCCTGACCACTGTGTGGCTGGAGGAAAAGGTGCGGACGTTGATCCTGATCTGCTTGCTATTCAGATTCCAAGCGTCACACTGAACAAAGGATGTGATCCTAATGTGGAGGAGTATGGAATAGACGTGTTGCCAAACGTCGACAATGTGAAAGAACTTCATTTGGTAGGCCTATGCTACGACTATTGCGTACAAAGTTGTGCGAAGGAGACAGCCAAGACTCATCCGAATACAAAGATCGTGGTTAAGAAAGCAGGAACTGTCGCTATCGACGAGAATGCAAAGATCGATTGGGAAGGCTTGACAATAAGTGTGGAATGATAAAAGTATGGGCAAACATAAGGATTTGCCTTTACGGATGTTAATATTAGAGACGTGGAAATTTGCTCCACGTCTTTTTTATTTTGGAAAATAGAATTGTTCGCTCCTGCGTCTTATGAATAAACTTAATGCAAAAATCAGATCAATGCCGATTGAACAGTTTTTTCTGCTCGTGATTATATTTATTTCCAACAAAAATGCAATTTGTTGGATTCTATTTCCTATTTTTGTAGCAACAAAGAATTAGAAGAACTTAATAATTACAATGATGAGAAAAATTTTGTATTTTTTCCTATCCGCTTCTCTTTTTTGCTCATGTGTGCCAAAGAAGAAGTTCGTTGAACTAAGCGAAGAACTTGATGATTGCTATAAGGCAAAACAGGCAGGTGTTAAGACAATGGCTGAGAACAAGCAGACTATTGCTGATCTTGAATCCAATAAAAAGTATTTGCAGGATGCAATCGACGCTTTGGCTAAAGATACTTTGGCTAAGGGTAAACTGTTGTCGCAGAACAAGACTGATCTTGAAAGCCTAAGAAATCTTAATAAGAAACTTGCTGATCAGCTTAAGAATTCTCGTAGTGAGAGTGAGGTTAAGGCTTTGTTGAACCAGCTTCAGACTATGCAGAACAAACTTGCTTCTCGTGAAGACAGCCTTTCTGCTAAAGAGAAGGAGATGCAGAAACTTACAGCTATGGTCAACCGCCAGGACTCTTTGATGAAGAGCTTGAAGAAGAAAGTGAGCGACGCATTGACTAACTTCGAAGGTAAGGGATTGTCTGTAGTAAACAAGAATGGACGTGTCTATGTCTCTATGGATGAGAAGTTGCTATTCAAGTCTGGTAGCTATGACGTTGATTCTAAGGGTATTCAGGCTCTTAACAGCATCGGTGACTTCCTTGTAGAGAATAAGGATATCGCTGCAGAGAACCTCCTGAAGGACAT
>CAMJFV010000189.1 GCA_946405045.1 uncultured Bacteroidales bacterium
GCAGGTCGAGCATCAAGACTTGGATATGGAAAAGAGAATTCACGTATCTTCTCTAAGGGTTATGATGCGTTGAAGTCAGCATGGAAGTAAGATTTAATCTTAGAATATCAAGGGAGGCATAAAAGCTTCCCTTTTTTGTTTAATTTTAACTTAAGCTTGAAAGAAAATGAAAAGATTAAGGATTTGTTTTGAGACGTTGATAGTCGCTATTTTGACTTTGTTATGTACATCATGTCCTGATGAACCATCGGAAGAATTAGGACCATTCGTGGAGTATACAGAAGCCCAAACGTTCTATGATACGTATGTGTCTTACACCGGCTCTAAAGCGTTGATAGACACTCGTGAGCAATCAAAGTATGAAGTTGGACATTTGACAGAAGCTGTGAATTTTCCTGCTGATATTTACAATACATCAGATGACAATGCACAGTGGTGTAAGGATCTTTTGGCTGCTTA
Source organism: uncultured Bacteroidales bacterium (assembly GCA_946405045.1). Taxonomy (GTDB): domain Bacteria; phylum Bacteroidota; class Bacteroidia; order Bacteroidales; family Paludibacteraceae; genus UBA1723. Next base: position 460 of record CAMJFV010000189.1, read on the forward strand.
TCCAAAAAATACTTGTTTGTTTTTCTATGGGCCAACATCATTCCAGATGACAAAGGCTGTTGCAGGTCGAGCATCAAGACTTGGATATGGAAAAGAGAATTCACGTATCTTCTCTAGGGGATATGATGAGTTGAAGCCTGTGTGGAAGTAAGATTTTCTTAGAATATCAAAAGGGAGGCGGATAGCTTCCTTTTTTGCTTTATTTGTAATTTAAGCTTGACTGAAAATGAGAAAAATAAGAATTTGTTATGAGGTGTTGGTCTTTGTTATCATGTCTATGCTCTGTTTTTCGTGTAAAGAAGGTGCTGATTGTGATGGGTGTGATTTTCCTAAATATGTTGAATACGTAGAATCCCAAACGTTCTATGATTCTTATACTTCTTATACTGGAGCAAAGATGTTAATAGACACTCGTGAGGTATCAAAGTATGAGGCTGGACATTTGGAAGGCGCTGTAAACTTGCCCACAAATATAGATAATATGTCAGATGACAATGTTCAATGGACTCAGAATCTTCAGTCTTTATGCCCGGATAAAAGCACCTGTTTGTTCTTTTATGGAACAACAACATTCCAAATGACCAAGGAAATAGCAAGTCGCGCATTAAAACTTGGATATGAAAGTCCACGTATCTTCTCTAAGGGTTATGATGCTCTGAAGTCTGAATGGAAGTAAGATTTTCTTAGGATATCAAAAGGGAGGCTGATATGCTTCCTTTTTTGTTCAGAATATAATATCCAATTATCAAAAAAATGGACGTTGGTTGTAACGACCAACGTCCAGAATATGAAAAAAATACGTAATAAATATTTAAGATTAGTTATGCCATGTCTTTGTTAAGCATCTCCTTTATGCTCGTGCTCAAAATACTCGGCAAGCTCTCTTTCTACAACTTTAGAACCATAAACTTCGTCGTGCTGACTCATATCAAGTCCCATCTCCTCGCTTTCTTCACTCACACGCATTGGAATCATCTTGTTTGTCAACCAATATAGTCCGTAGCTGACAACGAAAGAGTATACTATCACACCTGCCATGACCATGCAGTGGTTTCCAAAATATTGAAGGTGAGTCAACTCGGCTTTCACTGCAGGATCTTCATAGTTGTAGACGAAGATTCCGGTCATTAATGTTCCGACGATACCACCTACGCCGTGAGTAGGGAATACATCTAAAGCGTCGTCAAGATTGGATTTCTTGTTTTTGAAGTAGACTGCGAAGTTGCAGATTAGAGTTGTCACGAATGAGATGAATACGCTTTCTCCGACGGATACCCATCCTGCAGACGGTGTGATTGCCACCAATCCAACTACTGCACCGACTGCAGCACCAACCGCAGAAGGCTTTCTTCCTCGTAGACAGTCGAACACAATCCATGTAATCATCGCCACGGCAGAGGCAGTGTTAGTGTTCAGGAATGCTTTGATGGCCATTCCGTCGGCAGCCAAAGAAGATCCTGCGTTGAAGCCAAACCATCCAAGCCACAACATAGCTGCTCCAAGAAGAATGAACGGAACGTTTGCTGGAAGGTGATCTCCTGCTTCTTTTCGCTTGCCCAAGAACATCGCACCAGCCAATGCGGCGATACCTGAAGATGCGTGTACGACAATTCCTCCGGCGAAGTCTTTTACATGGATGCTTGCGAATAAACCTTGTGGATGCCATGTGCAGTGTGCCAACGGACAGTATACGAATACAAAAAAGAAAATCATGAAGAACAAATAGCCTGAAAAACGTACTCTTTCTGCAAATGAACCTGTGATTAGAGAAGGTGTGATGATCGCGAATTTCATTTGGAACAATGCAAAAAGAGCAATTGGAATTGATAATCCTTCAACGAAGTTTGTGTCAGAACAAGCTCCTCCTACATTATTGAAAAATAAATATGAAAGTGGATTTCCGATAATTCCTCCCAAATCATGGCCGAAGCAAAGGCTAAATCCAAATACTACCCAAAGCACGCTTATTATACCCATTGCGATGAAACTTTGTAGCATAGTAGAGATGACATTCTTTTCTCGCACCATACCTCCATAGAAAAATGACAGACCAGGTGTCATCATCAAAACAAAGATTGTGGCTGTGATCAGCCATGCCACATTAGCTAGTAGTTGAGCGTCTTCGCTCAGTTCAATGTTAAATCCGAAATCCACGTCTCCGGGAACGAATAGTCCGCAAATGCTTATTATAAGCATAAAAGCGAACATTATAATCCATCTTTTCTGCATAACTTTATGTTTTGTCAGTTTTATGTGAGTTTTTATTTCTATTTTTCTGAAAAAATCTCTTTTTTCGAATCCAAAGTTATACTTTTTGTTCGTACACTTGCATTTTGATAAATTACAGCTTGAATGGTTTGTGATGTTGTGTTTTAATATGTAAGTTAAAAAGTTGGTAAAATAAAAAAGTGTTATGGAAATCGGTCTTTTTAATTATAATTCGTAATGATGCTGTTCCTCAATTAGACGCGTGATTTCGCTACTTTATTTTTATTTTTCTATTTTCTTTCTGTAGTTTGTTGTAAAAAATAGGATTAGGTTACGATGTTTGCTGACATTTTGTTTATATTTGTAGAAAATAATATAAAAAATGGGATTTTTCAATAAGATTTTCGGAAATAAAGAGCAGGCGAAAGCAAAGGATGAATCAAAGTCCGTTCCTGTAAAAGAAGAGGAGAATGTTAAGCCAGAATCAAATAATGAGCTAGATCAAAAGTTTAATCCAGCAGACAAGTTTGATCCGACCAAAGTGAATAGTGCAGCTGCTGCGAATGTGAATAATGCAGAGCCTGTTGGAAAAGTAGATGAATCGCAGTTCAGATTCAGAAGTAATGATCCAGCACAGAATATTCAGCAAGGACAGATGCAGATGCAGTTGAATCTCAACATGAACATGGGAACTCCTGTAGAGAGTGATGAGAAACGTACTGAACTGTTGCAGCAGTGTTTCAAAGGTCCAGAGGGATTAAAATTGTTTGCCGGCAATACACTTCAGGAGAATCTGTTCGTGATGTCATACATGCAGAATGTGATGATTCCGAAAGCTCGTGACATGAAGAAGGATCAAGATGTGAAAGTTTTCAATAATCTTCTTGCGATCAACTCCAAGATGATGGTTGCCAAGATCGCATCACAGGAGAAGGTTTGGATTACAATATGCAAGGCTACTGGTTATCCATATGAGTTGCAGCATGGAGCATTGATCCTCCTTACTGACGAGAATAAAGATACGTTTATTCAGAAGATGCAGGAAGGTCATTACGAAGTTGATATTATGCCAGTAAAGAAAGAAGAGTTACATTTGTGTATGGATGCTCTTCGTAAGGACGGATATTTAGCTGTATTTGTTGCAGATGGTATCAGACCTGCTGTAGGAATACCTATGCAAGAATGGCCAACTGCAAAAAAAGAGGGAGAAAATTCTATACAGAATCCACGTCTTCAGATTGCGATGACTGCATTTTTCCAGGAAATGCGAAGAGAAAATGTTGAGGAAGGTGCAAACAAAGATATGCACAACAGAATGTGCGCATACCTAGAACATGAGATGATGGCGGCAATCGTATCGTCTACGTATTTGATTCCTACCCGTAAGGACGAAAAAGGAGATACGATATATCCGGTGATGAATGGAAGCGATAAGACGTCTGCTTTGGCTGTGTATACTGATATAGTAGAGCAGTCTAAGGAGTTTGGTGCAGATTGGATGACAACAACATTGTCTTATGATAAAGTAGTGGAGATGGTAGAGGCAATGAATGCGGATGCGTTTATCGTTAACAGTAAAGGATTGTGTTTGACTGTTAATAAGAAAATCATGGAGCATTTGGCTGTTATAAAGAAAGAGCTAAGAGAGGAGTATGAAAAACAACAGACTCAGACTCAACAAGAAAACTTCGTTAATGTGACAGATGAAGTGAATAAAGAGTCATAATACAGGAATCTGATTGTAAAAAAATAAAAGGCGAGCCAATTTGGCTCGCCTTTTGTGTTTGATTGATTATGTTATTTTAATTCATAGCTCATGAATGCGAATTTTGTGCCACATGGGCTCCATGAGTTGACGTTCAAAGACCCTTGTCCACCAAACAATTTTACAAGTGTCTGGATGTTTTTCCCGTCGTTATCCATCATTCGTATTTCTACATTTTTGTTGGCTGGATGATCTCCTGGCGCAACATCTCCCTCATGATATGAGATGAAAAGCACCTTTTCCCCGTCTGGAGACAGGTGTGCGAACCAATCGTTCATTCCGTCATCTGTCATTTGAGTCTGCTCAGAACCGTCAGCTTTCATTCTCCATATGTGCATCAATCCGCTTCTTACGGAGTTGAACCAGATAAAATTGCCGCATGGACTGTATTCTGGCCCATCGTCAAGACCACTAGTGTCTGTCAGTTGTGTCTCTAATCCTCCATTTACAGGGATTGTGTAAATATCGTATTGGCCGTTTCTTTCCGCACAGTAGGCTAGGGTAGAACCGTCTGGACTCCATCCATGGAGATAGCTTGG
>CAMJFV010000190.1 GCA_946405045.1 uncultured Bacteroidales bacterium
ATAAGAATATAAAGACTATCCATGTGGCAGGAACCAATGGAAAGGGTAGTGTCTGCAATAATCTTTGCAGTATTCTGATGGAAGACGGAAATAAGGTGGGACTGTTCACGTCTCCCCATCTTCGTGATTTCCGTGAGCGTATCAAGGTGAATGGTGAGATGATTTCCGAGGCTGAGGTTTGCGAGTTCGTGGAAACATACAGAACGTTCCTTGAAGCGTTGCTCCCATCTTTCTTTGAGGTGACCACAGCTATGGCATTCTGGTATTTCTCACGTCAAAAGGTCGATTTTGCGGTTATTGAGGTCGGTCTTGGCGGACGTCTGGATAGCACTAATGTCATTTTCCCACTTTTGAGTGTGGTGACAAATATCAGTTACGACCACATGAATCTTCTTGGCGACACTCTTGAAAAGATCGCATACGAGAAGGCAGGAATAATGAAAAAGAATACTCCTTGCGTGATTGGCCGTGCCGACGGTGGTGTGAAGAGGGTGTTCGAGGAGTGCGCGGCTCAGACGGGAGCCAAAGCTATATTCTGTGATATCAAGGATGCTGTCGACGTGGATATCCCAGACTATCAGATTGAAAACCGCAATACAGTGAGAACTGCGGTCAAAGAGTTGCGGAAGCTTGGTTACAACGTGTCGGATGAGGCTGTGGAGCGTGGTTTCGCCAATGTGCATCATAACACTAATTTCTCAGGAAGATGGCAGACATTGTCTACCAATCCTCTCGTCATAGCAGATTGCGCGCATAATGAGGATGGAATTAAGAAGGCCGTGCATGAGATAGGTCGACAGAAGTATAAGACACTGCGTATTGTCTTTGGAGCGTGTGGCGACAAGGATGTGGAGGAGATTCTCAGTCTGCTTCCCAAAGATGCGGTCTACTATTTTGCCGCCGCCACAACGAAGCGAGCCATTCCGTCGGACCAGATGAAAGAGATGGCCGCTGCTCACGGACTTGTGGGCAAGAGTTGTGGCACTGTTCAGAACGCACTTGAAACAGCGAAGAAAGAGGCTGATGCGGATGATTTCATCCTTGTGTTCGGCTCTTGCTATGTAGTGGGGGAAGTGGTGTGAGATGGTTGATGGTTGATGATTGATGATTGTGTGGATTTTATTTAGACTATTGAAATGGTCTGATTTCATATTCGTCTGTGGCTTGTGTGTTTGCTGGGCAAAACACATTGCCATGGGCTTTTTTATGTAATAATCTGTACATTATGTAATGATTTGGCTACGATTAAATAGTCAACTTGAAAATCTTGGATTTTGGGGAACAAACGAAAAGGTGTCGAATTCGACCCCTTTTTGAAAAAGAGAATGGAAGTGATCCGTTTATGATTAGTTCCAATTCGATTATTGCAATAATTTATGTTGTTGACGACATGTGTTTATTCCAAAATTTCAAAAAAGCGGAAAATAATTTCATTAATAGACCAACATTGATTATTTTTGGCAAATTTTGGGACAGTCACATTCGACAAAAACGATATGAAAGAGATATTAAGTAAACTTTACACCCAATATACATTGACTCAGGAGGAGGCAAAAAATGTGATGTTGGGTATCGCTGAGGGCCGTTATTGCAACGAGCAGATTGCAGCGTGTCTGGCTATAATGCAGACAAGAGGAATCACCGTAGACGAGTTGCTCGGTGTTCGTCAGGGTATGTTGGAAACTGGAGTTCCTGTTGATTTGGGTGGTGTAAGAGTGGTTGATATCGTAGGTACTGGTGGTGATGGCAAAAACACATTCAACATCTCTACTTGTGCTTGTTTCGTTTTGGCGGGTGCAGGTTTCAAGGTTGCAAAGCATGGTAACTATGCTGCGACATCTGTGTCGGGCGCAAGTAATGTGCTTGAAGGTCATGGTGTGAAATTCACTAATGACAGTGCTGATCTACGTCGCAGTTTGGATGGATCAAACTTCTGCTACATGCACGCTCCTTTGTTTGCAAAGGGAATGAAGAACGTTGTGCCTGTAAGAAAAGCTCTTCAGGTGCCAACTCTTTTCAACCTTCTTGGTCCGATGATCAACCCTTGCCGTCCACAGTGTCAGTGCTTGGGTACTGCTAATCTGGAGCAGATGAGATTGTATGCCAATGTCTTCCAGAAGATGAAGATGGATTATGCGATCGTGACAAGTGAGGACGGATATGATGAGATCTCTTTGACATCTGATTTCAAGATCACTGCCGCTGGTTTGGAGAAGGTTTACTCTCCAGCAGATTTCGGATTGAAGACAATCAAGCCAGAGGAGATATATGGTGGATCTACAAAAGAGGAGGCAAAGAAGATTTTTGATGATGTGTTGACAAACAATGCGACAGAAAGTCAGAAGAACGTTGTGCTTATCAACGCCGCTGCTGCTATGCGTGTCTACGACTCATCTCTTTCTATGGAAGAGTGTCTTGCTTTGGCAAAAGAGAGCGTTGAGAGTGGAAAAGCAAAGAAAGCATTGGAGAATTACATTAGATTAAACTCGTAAGACATAAAAAATATTAGGATTGTATTATTGTAGTAGTATTGTATGTATCTAGACAAAATTATAGCGCGTAAGGAGGAAGAGGTTGCTGAGTTGAAGCGTACGATCAGAATGAGTGACTTCATGGAGTCGGAAATCTATACCCGTGTATGTTACTCATTGCGCAGAAGCTTGTTGGCTTCATCTACGGGAATTATTTCGGAGTTCAAGAGAAAAAGCCCGTCGAAAGGATTTATCAATGAGAATGCCAAGGTAGACGAGGTTGTCCCATTCTACGAGAAGGCTGGAGCGGCAGGTATCTCCGTCTTGGCTGACACTGATTTCTTCGCAGGTGCTCCAAAAGATATACGTATCGCTCGTGAACTTGTGGAGATTCCGATTTTGTTCAAGGAGTTTGTGATCGATGAAATCCAGCTTCACTTGGCAAAGAGTTGTGGTGCTGATGTGGTGTTGCTTATCGCAGCTTGTCTCACACCTGAGCGTGTGGCTGAATTGGCAGAGGAGGCTAAGCGTCTTGGTCTTGAGGTGCTTCTGGAACTTCATTCCGCTGACGAACTTGGCCATATCAATAAGAATGTTGATATCGTAGGTATCAACAATCGTAATTTGAAGACTTTCGAGGTTGATTTGCAGGCTTCTATCGACTTGATGTCGCAGCTTCCTAATGATATGGTGCGTATCTCTGAGAGTGGAATCTCAAGTCCTGACACCATAAAGATGCTTCGTGAGAAGGGATTCCAAGGATTCTTGATCGGAGAAAATTTCATGAAGACTCAGAATCCGGGAGCCGCTTTGAAAGAATTCATCGATGAGTTGAAGAAATAAAAAAAGAGAATATGAAACCGCTTTTTTTGATTGTTCGAGATTTACTTTGTGAGCACAGTCTGGTGATCGTTCCTGGACTGGGCGGCTTTGTGTGTAATAAAGCGAGTGCGCGAATCGACAAGAAAAGCGGAAAATTCACTCCTCCGTCTGTGGAGGTGCTGTTCAACCAACGTTTGCAGCACAACGACGGTCTCCTTCAGTCTGCTCTTGTGGAGACGGAAGGATTGTCTGCCAATGATGCAGAGCAACTGATTAAAGATGAGGTTGCGAGAGTGATGTCGGCGTTGGCAAAGGAACATAAATTTGATCTGTCTGGACTTGGAGTTCTTGAAAAAGACAGCAGAAACATCATCTTCCATTCTCAGCCAAGAGTAGTGGAGAATGTTGACGCATACGGTTTGCAGGAGTTTTATTTCCCTGAATTGGATGAGGCCGAGGTGGAGCGACGCAATGTCTACCGCCCAACAGAGAAGTCGACTGGTTTCTCTGTGATTGCAGCTGCGGCAGTTCTGCTGTTCTGCTTCTTTGCACAGCCAGTCCATCGTGACAGTATCAATTCATACCAGGCATCGTTGATACTCGACACTCCATGCAACTGGGTCAGCTCACAATCGGTGGAGAAAGTGACCAAATATAGTGTCGTCTTATCAAGATTTGAGACAAAGGCTGAGGCTGACTCTTTTGCTGTGCAGCAGCAGATGATGGTGAACTCGGATACTGTGAGGGTTATAGAGCAGGGTGATGAATACCTTGCAGTCTTCTCAGAAACCGATAATTGGAAACAGGTGATATCTTCTCTTTACACAGTGCGAGACAGCATGACCAACGTCGTTATGCCGTTTGTGTTGTGCAGAGAGGTGGAGGTTGAATAAAAAGGTTGGCAATAGCACAATAATATGGCTGAAAATTTCGTTAAGATAAAAGACAGTGAGATAAAGGAGGCTTTGAAAGATGGTGACATCTTGGCTTTCTTTGATTTGTTTGTGTCGCATTACGCACAGGTGTTCAAGGATGGATACACTGCCGAGGCGATGGCGAAGCTTAACGCGTCGCAGCACACTATCTGGGCTTATCATCTTCTTTTGGAGGAACTGGATGAAGAGGGGTTTGTCGGTTTGATACAGAATGGCTTTGGAGGATACTTTTTTAAGAATCCTGTTGCAAAAATGCTGAAGTCATTCGGAGCTGTTAGGACATCCAAACTTCTTTATAGCGCTCACGACATTTATGCCGCCAACAAAGAGGATCTGGAGAGAGATAAGAGTGATGATGATTTCATAGCCTCTTTCGAGGAGTATGAAGCGTTTGATCCGATAGAAGAAGAGATAATAGAAATTTCCGAGCAGGAGAAGAAACTCTTGGCTTACTACATTGATGAGCATATTGAAGAGTTCGCTGAGATTCTGCCATAAAAAAGAAAAATAAGTGATATGATAAAGAGACAAATTTCATTATTAATCTGTTTGTTATTGTCTTTGCTGACATTGTCTGCTCAAAGATATAATGTCGGTGAGGTCCCTAATCTTGTCAATTCGGATAATAAGTCATACCATTTCGGATTTATCCTTGGATTGAATACGCTTGATTTCAACCCATATCAAAGTGGTGAGGTTTTGGAAGACGGAAAAATATGGTATGGAGAAGATGTC
>CAMJFV010000191.1 GCA_946405045.1 uncultured Bacteroidales bacterium
TCTTCATCTCCGACACCATCTTCACGGAATTCATCGTAGTCGATGAGAAATGAATGGCAAAGAGAAGAAGCGTTAGAGTCCAAATCCACAAACAAGGATCCTTTACAATCCCCTTTTAGATTTAATTTTTATAAATTGGATAGATACAATCCTTTTCTGTATCTGTAGAAATGACTATATTTGCAACGTCTCTTCAAAATTGTACATATTACGGTCTTGACGAAACAAATTAAAATTCTAATAAGAGAAAAATAATTTTTGTATGAGAAACCAATACTACTCACACAAAGCAAGACATATTGTCAAGTTTAGTTCATTGTTTATCACAGCATTACTCGATTGTGCAGTTTCAATGGCTGATGAATCGTCCGAAAAAATAAAGGTGGGCATTCCACTGGCAGACTCAACGACGTTTGTCTACAACGGAAATCTTCAGACTTACTCACTTTCAGGCGACACAACACTATTTTCCGTATTTGGCAACACTCATACAACTGCCGGAAAATATGAAGTGACTATTTCACTCAACAACCCACTACTTTGTGAATGGGAAGACGGAAGCACCGACTCCAAGACTTACAATTTCATCATCAACAAATCGCAAGTAGAGATTCCTTCGGCAGACACATCCAAATTCGTCTTCAATGGACAACAGCAGACTTACGGAATCGCAGAAAATGAAAATTATACAGCAGATGGCATCAACAAGACAAATGCTGGCGACTACGAAGTGATAGTCTCTCTTAATGACTCTGTCAACTACGAATGGACGGATTCTACCGTCGCAGACAAAAAATACAATTTTGCAATCAGCAAAGCCAAGGTTGAGATTCCGTCAGCCGACACAACGAAGTTCACATACAACGGAGCGATATTTATTTACGCAATCACACCAAACATAAATTACGAAGTCACAGGAAACGCACATGCCAATGCCGGAAATCACATTGTGACAGTCTCACTATCAGACAACAACCATGAATGGGCTGATGGCACAACTGAAGCCAAGACATTCAATTTCGAGATTTCCAAAGCTCTTTTAGATCTTCCGACTGCAGTGAAAGACTCTTTTTACTATGATGGCAAAGTCAAACTCCTTGAAGTCGTAGGAAACAGCAAATACACAGTCGACATAACCAATGAGATGGCATCCGCCGTCGGCATTTATGAAAGAACCGTTTCTATCAACGACACTGAAAACTATATATGGGCAGACAACACATCTGAACCAAAGAAAGTGACATTCGTCATCGAAGAGGGAAAAGTGACGATTCCTGAGAAAAAAGATTTCACCTACACAGGAGCGACTATCGCACTTGTTCCTCAGAATGAAGGCTATACAGTTGAGAATGGAGAGGCTGTAGACGCGGGTGAATACAATGTAAGGCTGACACTCAACCCTAGTTACGTTTGGAAAGACGGTTCTAAAGACACAATAAACCTATCTGTCAAGATCCTTCCAATCTTGGTAGACAAACCAGCAGTGGTCTCAAACGAAGTCACATACGACAGCACAATCTATACGATAAATGTTCCAGGAAATCCAGCATACACAATTTCAGGGAAAGCTATCGGCATAGAGCCAGGAACATACACGACAATCGTATCGTTGAAGCCAAACTACGCATGGAACGACTCCACAACTGACAATCAAATCTATCAATTGAAAATTGCAAAGATCAAAGTTGCAATTCCGTCGGCTGACTCAACTATTTTCTACTACAACAGAAAAGAACAGACCTACACAATCGATGAGAATGACAATTATATTGTGGAAGGAAACAATCAGACAGAAATTGGAAGTTATGATGTTGCAGTAACACTCATAGACACAGCACATCACGAATGGGCAGACTCAACTGTCAATCCAAAACATTATCAGTTTGACATCGTAGAAAGCAAGAAATTTGATTTTGACACTGCCAATGTTGAGACTAAAATCATACCTGGAGAAGAATTGACAATAAACATCGATGTAGACGGAATTGTACAATATTACAAAATCAGCTGTGATCAGATGCCTGAACTTGCAGACTCACTGTATGAATTCGACAACGATTCTCATACGATAAAGATTCCGACTTCAAGCAGCACAGTTCCAGGCAAATACAAAATGGACGTGACACTTGTGTCCGGCAATCTTGACTCGACATTCACCGTAGACGTGACAATCGATTATCCAGCATCTTGCATCATTGTGTTGTGGAACGATGTGATCGCAGTAGACAAATCAAAAGTAAAGACGACTACATATCAGTGGTACAAAGATGGAGAGTTGATTCCAGGAGCCACTGGCCAATACTATAGCGACAAGGCAGGATTATGCGGTTATTATAAGTGTGAAGTCGACGGTGGACTATCCGTCGGACCAACATATTTAAATTTCGGCAGACCATTGAATCTGTCTGCTCAAGGAGAGACAGGCAAGATTATCGCAAGTGTTGCAGGAAACACAACGGAAAATGTTTTGCTGATGAATGTAGGAGGCATGGTGATTGATTCGAAACCTGCAGCAAAAGAGATGACATTCACAGTCAAGCCAGGAATCTATGTGTTGGTTCTTGATGGCACAGACCAAAGTGTCAAAGTGGTTGTTAAATAAAATAGGGTCAAATCTGGATTGAGACAAACAAAGATGAAAAATACAACAATTATATTAGCGTTGTTCGCTGCGATCAGCAGTTTATCGGCACAAGAGAAACAGACTGCAAAAGACACAACTGCCATGTTGAGAGACACAGCAGCGTCGATAAAGCCACAACCACAAAAAATAGATCTAACCCTTCCTCTTTGGGAGCCACAAAACAAATATCTAAGTTTTGGTTTTGGCGGTGGACTCAGCACATTGAAATACGATCCTAAAGACTGCGACCGTTCACCAATGGCTGGAGGATCAATCAACATTGACTACAACGTCTTCTTTGGCAAGAAATGGGGACTTTCATTCGGAGTAGGTGCTACAGTATACAATGCTAAGACGATTATCAACACTCGATTCGTATCTTCAGAAAAGATTCCTGTGACTCTTTCCGATGGTACGTCTTCAATAGAAGAGAGCGAATTATATACTGACTTCAAAAATTGGGAAGAGAGACAGACATGTATCGCATTAGAATCGCCAATCGGACTTCTATATCGCAGATACTTGGGTGGCAACACCACTCTACTTACCGGAGCTGGATTGAAATTATCATATCCGATGAAGACAAGTTACAGAGTGAAGACTGGAACCCGTCAAACGAGCGGATACATAGAGGATGCTGACTTGTATATCAATCCAGACATTCCTCAGCATGGTTATGCCACAAAATATGAGCGTCCAAGCGGAACTACAAGCACAAAAAATGTCTCAGCAGGAATATACCTCGATATAAACTTTGTGCATAAGACAGCCAATGCCAATTTCTTCTATGGAATCTATGGAAATCTCGGTCTGTCAAGCATAACTAAAAACGAAGGCAAATCATTGACCGACTCAAAGGAATACTGCGGATTGTTGGCGTCCAATTCCGTCGACGCTGCAAATCTTAATTCTATAGGAGTACGACTCGGAGTAAAAATCCCTTGTCCAAGACTCAGAGATGATGACAACGACGGTGTGCTAGACAAAGTCGACAAATGTCTTGGAACTCCAGCCAACGTAGCGGTGGATTCATGTGGTTGTCCGCTCGACACTGACAAAGACAGCGTCCCTGATTACCTTGACCAATGTCCGAACACACCTATGGGAGTAAAGGTAGATTCTGTAGGATGTCCGATCGACACTGATAAAGACGGAGTTCCTGACTATCTTGACAGATGTCCAAACACACCTGACACCATACAAGTAGATTCAGTAGGATGTCCGGTAGATAGCGATGGCGACGGTGTAGCTGACTATCTCGACAAATGTCCTGACACTCCAGATGAAGCTCTGGTTGACACTTGCGGATGTCCAGTCGACACAGACGGCGACGGAATTCCAGACTACCTCGACAAATGTCCGACAGTAAAAGGTTCAGTCAAGAATAACGGATGCCCTATAGTTTCCGCAAAAAACAAAGCGGTGCTGAAAAAAGCGGTGCACGGAATACAGTTTGAGACAAACAACGCAGTCATCAAGTCATCGTCATATCCGATTCTCAACAAAGTGGTGACTATGATGAAAAAGAATCCGTCGTACAAGCTGCACATTTCCGGACACACCGACAATGTCGGCAAACCAGCACAAAACTTGAAGCTGTCGAAAGAAAGAGCCGCTGCAGTAGTGAAATATCTAACGAAAAAAGGAATCAAATCGTCAAGATTGAGAAGTGATGGATTTGGAGGAACAAAACCAGTGGCATCCAACAAGACGGAAAAAGGAAAAGCGTTAAACAGACGAGTTGACTTTGAAGTGGAATTCTAATATGAGACGGGGGGCATTCTCCCGTCTTATTTTTTATTAATGGAGCATGATTTTCAAAACGCCCATACTAAATCACCACAACTTCTACCCGATTATGCTTTTTATATTTAGCATTTCCAATTTATCCCGTCGCATTTAGCGTTTGTAATTTAATTATCCCTATCTTTGTGACAAATAAAAACAGATATTTTCCAAATGGTAAGAGCAATATTTCCAGGCAGTTTCGACCCGCTTACTCTTGGACACTATTCAGTGGTGAAAAGAGCACTTTCATTTGTTGATGAGGTAATCATCGCGATTGGAGTCAATGAGTCAAAACGCCCATTTTTCGATACAGAAGCAAGAAAAAGAATAATCGAAGAGACATTCAAGAATGAGCCTCGCGTCAAAGTAGCCACATACGACTGCTTGACTGTAGATTTCGCAAAACAAGTCGACGCCACAATCATCCTCCGTGGAATACGCGCGGTAGCGGATTTTGAATATGAGAAGACGGTAGCGGATGCCAACCGTCAGATTTCAGGAATCGACACCATACTGCTGTTCACTGAGCCTCAACAC
>CAMJFV010000192.1 GCA_946405045.1 uncultured Bacteroidales bacterium
AGTATTTTCATTCCAGACACGACAGCCCTTTTCGCCACAGCCTGGCCAATGCGTCCCATACCGATGATTCCAAGCACCTTGTTATACAGACCAGTCCCCAAATTCTCCATCACTCCCCAACGGATGTCATCACCATAATGAAGTTTGCGGTTACATTCAGTCATCCTACGGGAAAGTGCGGACATTAGTGCGAATGCCAATTCCGCTGTTGGCTCAACCACTGGATCCGGAGTATTAGTAACAACAATCCCCTTTGATTGAGCATAATCTATGTCGACGTTGTTGAAACCGACACCAAAATTTGAGATGATCTTCAGTCTAGAGCCCCCAGCGTCGATGATATCCTTATCTATAGGGAAATTAAACATAGATAACAATCCGTCACATTCCGGCAAACGCTCTACTATCTCCTCCTTTGTGAAAGAAGCTGCTGTAGGCAAAATGAACTCATAATTATCAGGAGCCTCAGCAAAGCTCTCTTCCAATAATTTATATGTAACTAAAATTCGTTTTTTCATATATCTTGCAATATTAACTCATTAATCACGTCCACAGACTGGTTATAAACATCGGACTTGCATCATCTGCTTTCTTGAAACCACAAGATTCGTAAAAGTCAAGTTCCTCATTATATGCGACAAGAACAATACGCAAGTAATCCTTATAATGATCCTTCATCATCTCAACCAGTCGCCGACCGATACCTTTATGATGATACGATGGTCGGACCAGCAGATAATGGACGTAAGCAGTCATGACACCATCGTCCATCGCACATATCAGCCCGACAAGTTGGTCACCATCCCATGCTGTATAGGCTGTTTCAAAATTCCGCATTGCCACCACCAATTTATCTGGATAATGACCAGACGACCACGCTACAGAAAGGAACAAAGATTCCAGATCTTTCTTTCTAAACTCATGTATGTCTTTATATATTATTTCCATATCTAAAGGAATTCTGTATCACAAAAACAGACTCATATCATTTATGTCACAAATATAACAAAAATGAACATACACTTAAATACGACAGCAATCGTTGAATAATTGAAAACATCAGAATACGACATTCATTATATCAAAGCAAAGTAACTTTATAATATTTGATTATTTTGGTTATTTTTGTAACAGTTCTTAAGTTTACAAAACATCATATCAACTAATATAAGGAACCATCATGATCGAACAGATGCTTGAATATAATAAGCGATTCGTGGAGACGAAAGCTTATGAACAGTTTAAGACCAGCAAATATCCCGACAAGAAAATTGCCATTGTAACATGTATGGACACTCGTCTGGTGGAGCTTCTTCCTGCCGCGCTTGGCATCAAGAATGGAGACGTGAAGGTTATAAAAAACGCAGGAGGCACCATCACTAATCCTTTTGACTCTACCGTCAGGTCTCTTCTTGTCGCAATCTACGAACTTGGAGTGAACGAAATAATGATTATCGGACACACGGGATGCGGAGTGCAAGGCATGGACAGCCAGGAAATGCAGCATTTGATGCGTGAACGCGGTATCGACGACGAGCATATCAACCTGATGAAACACTGTGGCATCGACCTTGATTCCTGGCTACATGGTTTTGATGACACAGAAGCCGCCGTACTTGAAACTGTTGACCTTGTGAAAAATCACCCACTTGTGCCAAAAGACATCATTGTACGCGGATATATTATGGATAGTGAAACTGGAAAATTAAATACCATATAAAAAAGACGGGGGAAAATCCCGTCTTTTATATTATGAATAATGAGATCTACAATTACAGATCTCCGAATTTCTTCATCAACCAATACATCAATGCCAGATTAAGAGAAATGACACCCAGTCCACAAACTGCCATCACAATATTCTCCACAACACTATATATACCTAACAAATAATGGATTCCATAGGCAAAATATGGCAAAAGCAAAATGGAACTAATCAGTCCAGGGAAATAAGAACGAAATACAACGCTCGAAAACAGGTGTTGAATCACAGTGTGTATAGCAAATCCCCAGAATAAAGCATACATTGGCATAGGATCAGTATAAACAGCCATAATCACTGAAATGACCAAAAACAAAAGTTGCTCAAGAATTACTATCGTATATTTAACCTGATTAAGATCCTTTACCGCAGATAAGAGAGCAGTAAATTTCGGACATTTGGCTACCAAATCATTATAATGCTTTTTTTCCCACCTTCTTCGCGTCAACAATTCCTCAAAATCGTGAATCAAATAAACAATAGGCAAAGATATATAATATAAAATCAGAGTATCCATATATTTATTAGAGTATCCATAAATTATATATAAGTCATAAAAGCATAGCAAAAATACTCAAAATTTTATTTTCCAAGTATAAAGGCAACAAATAATCACCATTTATTAGTAACAAAAAGAAACCCAACACGCATATTTTTCACATATATGCACCTATTCTGTATATTTTTGAATCAAAATACCATAACAAATATAACAAAATGTCAAATAATAGAATAAAACAGCAGAAATATGACACTTTACACAAATGAAATAATATGCAAAATATATAATACTATATTTCAGCAAATTAAGTTATAAACATCACGAAATATACAATATTAGCAAATTAATATACAAATCATATCTTACTATCTTTCAGTAAATTACATAAAATTAACGCATATTATACAAAACAAGCAAAGTGCAACAATCAAAAAAAATCAAGCATTTTGTCAAAAAAAATCACATTTTCTTTTGCAGAATGAAAATTTGTTGTAATTTTGCAAGTGTAAAGAAAGAAACAAAGTAATAACAATTAAAATTTACGACTATGGTACTTTCAATTTTGGCAATCGCAGTAATAGCAAAGATTTGGGTCGTTAAAGATTCACTTCACGCTTAAAAACCGTTTTGACGGACTGAACAAATTAGTTTATTAACAATTAAAACTTACAGCTATGGTTACATTTATGATCGCATGTTTGGCAGTTGCTTTTGCAGCAAAAGTTTGGGTAGTTGAGAAATCTCTTCACTCTTAACAAAATCAAACAAAACAAGAGTTTACTAACAATTAAAAATTAACAACTATGGGAATAACATTAGCGCTACTTTGTGTGGCATCAGCAGTAAAAATCGCATATTCAGTAAACGATTGTAAAAAACTTAACAATAATAATAATCATAATCAGCCTAACCGCATCTAATCATGGGACGACAAGAAAAATCTGACAGACCATAATCCTGATTCATACGAGACATCGAACGAATCAGGATTTTTTATTTACCGACGCCACCATATACAACAGGAATTAGCGACATGATAATGCCAACCAGAAAAAGATCAATATAAATTAATCAAATCAATAATATGAGCCCAAAACTTTCAACACAACTAACTAAAACACAATAAAATACGCAAATTATGTTATACAACAACAATTTATCAACTCGTTTTTTTTAATTTAAGAATACGTAAATAACCACTTAATATTATATTTGCGAAACCATTTGAAAAACACAAGAATTATGACAGAGAAAGTTAGATACTCCGACGAAGAATTGGAGGAATTCAAGCAAATAATCCTTGAGCGACTTGAAAAGTCGAGAAAGATATATGAGGAGTTGAAAGCAAGTGTAACAAACGCTGATGGCAACGACTTAAGCAACACTGCCCCAACATTCAAAGTGCTTGAAGAAGGTGCCACTACATTGAGCAAAGAGCTCAACGGACTGCTTGCCCAAAAAGAGATGGTATACATCAAATGTCTTGAGGCAGCATTGGTAAGAATTGAGAACAAAACCTACGGTATCTGCAGAAAGACAGGCAAACTGATTCCAAAAGAACGTTTGAGAATCGTCCCCCACGCAACACTTACCGTGGAGGCCAAAATGGAAGAAAACAAATAACATAAACCTATACGAGACATCAAAAGCGGAGTTTTTTCTCCGCTTTTTTTTATTTTTTTACAATTCGCCAAATTTTTCAAGCTATTGATTGCAAACGACAACCAATTTTTGACTAAATTAGCACAATTAATCAAAATGAAGAATACAATGACAAGATATATATTTACAATTTTGCTTGCCGCTATAGGATACGTTTCGGCGTTTGCGGCGACAATATCCCAAATGACATTAGATGCCATGGGAATCAAAGACAGCTTGATTCTCAAATCTTTAGTTATGGATTCTGTCATTCCTTACGACTCTACCCACGCCATCGTCGCAATCCCAGTCAAAGTGGATTCAGCACGCAACGTGTATGATCTCTATGTGGCGAAAGTCAAATGTGCCGACGGTAGTGTCGTCTGCTACGTGAAAGACGACAGCAAGATTGATGTCGGCAGAAAAAGAAAATACACTTTCCACCGCTTCGACTTCGCTAAGTTCAAACTCAACGATAATGTGATGGCTTTCGGAATACGTATGACAGACAGTATCGGCTCTGACGTATATATTTCCAAAAACGAATACATGACTCTTTATGCTCCAGACAAGAACAAACTGTTGAAGGTGCTCGACAATCTCTTGATTTCCAGCGTCAACGACCAGTGGAACCTGCAGAATTGTGAAGGAGACCACTTCACAGAAAATAAAATCGTTGTCATGAGCAGGAAGAAAAAAAAGGGCAACACTTATCGCGACCTGATCATCAAAAACCGTGTGGTATCGGTGAAAAACTTCATCAACCACGCTGGTGCCGACTCAACGAAAGCTGATTCAACCGCTCTAAAAGAGGCACCGTCTACAGGGCAAGAGGCTAAAATAGTCTCTAAAGCCGTCGTCAAATACAAAGATGGCGACGTGGTGACTCAAGGCAGCATGAACAACCTCTACATGCACGACAAAATGAACAATATAGACAGTGTCAACGTTGATTCAATCGCAAAAAAACTTGAAACAGAGAAATTAAACAAAAACAGTCTCTCTGGAGAAGAGCTCGACGATTATCTTCTTGAACAT
>CAMJFV010000193.1 GCA_946405045.1 uncultured Bacteroidales bacterium
CTAAGTAAACACTATATGTCAAATGAAAAATAAGGATGTTGCATGGGTAATCCCGCAACATCCTTATTTTTTTGTATCCTAGATTAAAAATTACTATTCAACGATCTTGTGATTTAATCTTCAATGGTTAATTCAGACCTCCAAAATTTCCCAATAAATCGTAAAGGTCAGAATAATCTCCGTTCAAGTATTTGCAGAATTGCTCTTTTGTCAAAGCTTCTGCCATTTCAAATTCTTCTTCGTCTATAGGTGCATAAACGACTGTGCCATCAATTTTGAGATCTGGATTCTCTTTCTTTCCATTTTCGTAAGCGGCTTTCGCTAATGTTTCATTTTGATAATTGATGTATGAAGTAGCATCCTCGATTTGGTCACCAGAAAAATGAAATACAGAGATTTGGTTTTCTTGCATATATACGACATCGTCACCGTCAATAAATGCTCCGCTTTTACCTTCGTATTTCTTGAAAACAGAAGAATTTGAAGATGAATTTGAAGATGATCCTTTGTCATCGTCGTCGTCGCCACAAGAGACGAATGATACGCTTCCTAACAATATCATTGTCCAGGAAAGCAACATTAATAAATGTTTTTTCATATTGTAACTTAGATTAATATTAAATTCTTTGCAAATATATCATAATATTGATAGCTTAGGTAGATCAGATAGATATTTAACAAAAATTAAGGTTCAGAACATTTCTGTCCTGAACCCTAACTCCTTCAAACAAATCTTATTTCTTTGTGATTTTAGCTACTGCGTCCATGATCTCCTTAGCTACTTTCTCAGCTTCAGCTTCAGTAGCTGCCTCTGAATAGATACGGATGATTGGCTCTGTATTAGATTTTCTCAAATGAACCCAGCTGTCTGCGAAGTCGATCTTTACACCATCGATGTCGTTGACCTCTTCGTTCTTGTAAGCCTCTTTGATAGAAGCAAGTACCTTGTCGACGTTGATGTCTGGAGTAAGCTGGATCTTGTTCTTCGAGATGAAATATAGTGGGTATTCCTTCTTCAACTCACTTACCTTGATTCCCTTGTTTGCAAGGTGAGTTAAGAACAATGCGATACCTACCAATGCATCTCTACCGTAGTGGCTCTCTGGATAGATGACTCCTCCGTTACCCTCTCCACCGATGACTGCGTTTGTAGCCTTCATCTTAGTTGTAACGTTGACCTCACCTACTGCAGCTGCGTTGTAAACACCTCCACGACGCTTTGTTACGTCACGTAGAGCACGAGTCGAACTTAGGTTGGAAACTGTATTTCCTGGAGTCTTGCTCAACACATAGTCTGCGACAGAAACCAATGTGTACTCCTCTCCGAACATGTCTCCGTTCTCTGTGATGATAGCCAAACGGTCTACATCTGGGTCAACAACGAAACCAACATCTACTTTCTCTTTCTTGCAAAGGTCTGCGATATCAGTCAAGTTTGCAGGAATTGGTTCTGGATTGTGTGCGAAGTGTCCTGTAGCCTCACAGTTCAAGCATTTAATGTTCTTTACTCCAAGACGCTCAAGAAGTTTTGGCAATACGTTTCCTCCGACTGAGTTGACACAGTCGATAGCAACTGTGAAGTTGGCTTTCTTGATAGCCTCCACGTCTACAAGCTTCAATGCCAATACCTTGTCGATATGGATGTCGTCGTAGTTGTTGACGTATTTAACCTGTCCAAGATTGTCGACCTCAGCGAATGTGTATTCGTCGTTGTCAGCCATCTTCAACACCTCTTTTCCATCTGCATCAGAAAGGAACTCTCCTCTTTCGTTAAGAAGCTTCAATGCGTTCCACTGCTTTGGATTGTGGCTTGCAGTAAGGATGATACCACCGTCTGCCTTCTCATTTACAACTGCGATTTCTGTAGTAGGAGTTGATGCAAGACCAATGTTTACTACATTCACACCAAGACCTACAAGTGTGCCAGTTACGATAGAGTCCACCATTGGTCCGGAAATTCTTGCGTCACGGCCGACAACGATAGTCGCTGTCTTTTTTCCGTTTCTTTTGGCAATCCAAGTGCCGAATGCTGCTGTGAATTTTACTACGTCAAGTGGTGTTAGGTTATCTCCTGTGCCTCCACCAATAGTACCTCTGATTCCAGAAATAGATTTTATCAGTGTCATGTCTTATTTATTATTTTTTTCGTTCAATCAATGATTAAAGCAAAGTTATAACAAATTTTTAGTGATAAAAAGGATATATTTGCAAAACCTTTGCAGAAAGGTCAAAAATGTATGAAAAAAACGTATTTCTTAATAATTGCAATATTTTTAGTCTTATTTTCCGCCTGCTCGCCGGTGAAGTATGTGGCGGACGGTGATTTTTTGCTTGATGACGTAAAAATTGACAATGAAAATACGCAACTGAAGGAGAACGACGCGGCGTCGTATATCTGTCAGCAACCCAATCTGAAAATCTTCGGTCTTTTCCGTGCCCATCTCCGTCTTTATAGCCTTTCCAGAAAAGATTCTATTAAGCGCAACGGTCGGGTCAGACGTTTGGGTCGTGCTCTTCGTAAGATGGGTGAACCGCCTGTGATCTACAACTCCATGATGCGTATCCAGTCGGAACGTCAGTTGGAGAAATACTATCGTGCGAAGGGCTTTATGAACGCAAAGGCTTCTTCCGACGTGGTGTTCAAGAAAAAACGTGCTGTGGTGATTTATCATATTAATGAGGGGGAGCCTTTCAGAATCGAAAATATCGACTTTGATTATCGTGGTGACTCAGCAATCAAAAAAATTGTTGAGTCGGACAGATTCTATGAGTCTAAACTGAAGAAGGGTATGCTTTTCGACAGTGATGAACTTGATGCGGAGCGAAATAATATGTCGAGCTTATTGCGTCGACACGGATATTTTTACTTTACAAAGGATTATATCACTTACACTGCAGACACAACTGTCGGCGATCATAAGGTGGATCTGACATTGGAACTTAAACCATTCACTAGGACAAAGTCTGATGGAAGCAGGGTGGATGTGCCGCACACAAAGTATAAGATTGGAGATATCACCGTCGTCACTCTTGACAAACCGCATGTCTCTTTTTCCGAAGTGTTGGAGTATGATAGCGCCAGGACGGAGGAGGGCATTTTGATGAAGTATATGCATAAACCGTTTCTGAGGTCTTCTGTGATAGAAGACAATATTATGTTTGGAAAAGGTGAGGCATACAATTCTATGCGTTCCGACTTCACTTTGTCTAAGTTCAATTCTCTTGGTATTGTACGAGCCGCATATATCAACTTCAACGACAAACATAATGATGCCAATGAGGTGGATTGCCAGATCACACTCTCTCCGACAAAGTCAAAATCAATTTCTGCTAATGTTGAGGCTACTACCACATCTGGAGACTTCGGTTTTGGCGGAACTTTGGGATGGAGCCATCACAATATTTTCCATGGATCGGAATGCTTGACATTCAAGTTGAGCTACTCTCAGGAGGCGATCAGCGGAATGGATATCACTAATGATAAAATCCGTGATTATGGAGCCAGTGTCACACTTGCCATTCCACGTGTGATGTTCCCGTTCCTGACTCGTGATTTCAGACGACGTATCAACGCCAACACAGAACTTGATGCGGCGTTCAGTGTCCAGCAGATGGGATATAGACGTGACCAGCTTAGTTTTGACTGGAAGTATAAGTGGCAGCGTCGTCGCTTCTATAATTTTGAGATAGATTTCCTTGACTATAATCTTGTGAAGATGGAGAATGCGGATGCTTTCCGTGAAAAGTATTTCAAAGAGCATGCCAATCCTATCTTGCTCTATAATTATACCGACCACCAGATCCTATGTACGGGATTCACCTATACATTTGATAATATGTCGAGCAAGCGATTGCTCAATAAGAGACTTTTCAAGGCTAGTTTTGAGACTGGAGGAAACACATTCCAGCTTTTCAGCCATGTATGTAAATACGATACGTCGAATTTTGGTCAGAATATGATTTTTAAGGTTCCATATTCTCAATATGTGAAGACGGAATTGGAATATGCTTTCAACCAATATATCAACGAGAAGTGTAGGATTGTTTACCATGCGAAAGCCGGTATCGCCGTGCCGTATGGAAATTCAGATGGTGTGCCGTTTGAAAAACGTTTCTATGCCGGTGGAGCGAGTGGCGTGAGAGGTTGGGCGGTTCGTACCCTTGGTCCTGGTAAATTCCCGTCTTCTGACGACTATCTTGCTCAGACGGGTGATATTAATCTTCTGTTGAATTTGGAGTACCGCATCAAATTGTTCTGGAAACTTGAGCTTGCCACATTTGTCGATGCAGGAAATGTGTGGACGTTATATAATGATAATAACGAAGATCAGCAAGGTGGTGAATTCTTTATAGATGAATTCTATAAGCAGATTGCGTTGGCCGGAGGTGCTGGATTGAGAATAGATTTCTCTTATTTCTTGATCCGTTTCGACCTTGGTCTGAAATTCCACGATCCATCTCGAATTGATGATGGCAAACAGTGGCGTACCGCACATGGCATGAATTGGCATGATGATTTCGCATTCCATTTCGCTGTAGGATACCCATTCTGATGAATTAAGAATTAAAAGTTTTTGTAGCTCATTACGAATTACGAATTATGAATTAAATTATGTTGAAGGTAAATAAGACAATGGAACTCCGTGAAAGAGTTCGTAAAGTGAAAGAGATGCTTCGTCTGTCGATGGATGGAAGCACAGCCGCAAGATTGCGTCATTTGGGCTATAAACTGACTTTTGGAGTTACATATCCCCGTTTGAGGGAGTTGACCGCTGAGATCGAGCCAGATGCGGAACTTGCAGAAAGTTTATGGGGATTGCGTCAACGAGAGACGATGCTTATCGCCACAATCATCATGCCGACGGAATGTTGCACATCAGAGGTGGCAGAAAGATGGGTGTAGGAAGGTTTTAAGGAGGAGATT
>CAMJFV010000194.1 GCA_946405045.1 uncultured Bacteroidales bacterium
TGCCAATAGCTCATACCAATTGTCTTAGCAATGACTACAAACAAATTGAAGCCAATCTCAAAATCTGTATACCAATCCTTTGGATAACGTCCTAAAAAAAAATTGTCTAAAGTCGGAGCCTCTTTATAATTTTCATAATACATCATCACATCCATTCCTGTCCATCCCTTTAATCCTACAAAGAGAGTAAACAGGAAGAGTGAAAATATGAAAACATATTTAGTCCTGTGATTATGGTTTTGTAGATTGAACTCTACAAAAGCCAACATCACCAATATGGCCATAAAGCAGAAATATGGTATTGATATACTTAAATCCATCCTATGGCACAATTATTTATTTTCTTTTTACTATCGCAACAGCACGCGGTCTTACATTGCTATAATTGTTGATCTGCTCACCCAAAGAATATATTGTTCCATTTATCCACAACTTTGGAATAATTGAACCAGATGCAGTGGCCTCTGTTCCACAACAAACAACAATACCGTTCAAAACGTCGATATCTTCTACCAATGACTGTGTAGAACCAGATGTCGACAAATCATATTCTTTATAATTACTGATTCTGTTCTCTTTATTACTCTTTTGAGTCGCCGCCCAATACATTGCATGAAATCCATCATTACCTCCAATATAAAACACGCCATTCTCATACTTGATACATGTAAGCGAGGATGAAGAACCTTCTCGTTTCAAATTATTGTTTGAACGATTAATCCAAACTTTCGGCAAATGTAAAACACCAAATGTGCCTTCATGTCCAACACACCACCAATTATCTCCATCAGAGGCGATATCATTAGCACAAGCAGGGTAATCACCATTATCATTTTCGTGATCCTGAGTTAATCTATTGTATGCCTGTCCATCAATCCAAATACGGGCCTCCACAACATCACCTCGATCCGCATCAATACCATAGCCGGCAATATAACATTTATCATTACAAATGCTCAATTTTTGGGCTCTCGCACCATATTTAAGAATCCTAGGATTTGTACCTTCCCACATCTTAGCTGATTCGTCGTAGCCTTCTTTCTGAAATCCACAAGTATAAACAACGCCCTTAGAATCTACTCCTATTCCCAACGCGCCTCGTCCTTCTGGCAACTCAACCTCCTTGTCGTCTTCCCAATAAGCAGCGACATTACCAAAACAACCAGCGACATATACTTTATTGTCTTTCACACAAATATCAGAAACCTCAACTCCTTCATCTCGTCCAGGAGACAATTTGCGTATAGTTGGAGCCTCCGCACTAGATCTTGCATTACACCATACTCCTGAGCACAAAATTTTTTTCGCTGATGCGGAAGGTATACTGTCATAAGTATATGCCATATAAACAGCATACTTTTCATTACTGAATGTATCCGGATATGGATTTTGATCTACTTCTGGATCACACGCAGTCATTACAACCGTATATAATAATGCGAGATATGAGATTTTTGATTTCCAGAGCATATTAAATAATTCTATTGATGTCGTTTAATAATTTAATTAAATAATGGCATGATATATGTGTCCTGAATGATGAACATCAACGCTCCTGCCAAATATCCTAACAATGCTATCAATGAGACTTCCTTCAAATACCATCCGAAACTTACCTTCTCAAGTCCCATAACCACAACTCCTGCAGCCGATCCTACAATCAAAATGCTTCCACCTACTCCTGCACAATATGCAAGGAACAACCAAAACGCACCGTCAACAGTGAAATAAGCAGTTGTTGGATCAATCTCATACATCTTCATCGCTCCAGCGACAAGTGGTACATTATCAACAATTGAAGAAAGAATACCAATAATGATATTAATTGCATAAATGTTTCCAACACTCTGGTCAAGCCATTCACTCAACTCACGAAGAATGCCTGCAAATGATAGAGCGTTTACAGCCATCAAAATACCCAGGAAGAATAGAATTGTTGTCATATCTATTCTCTTGACAACCTTCTGAATACGTGCTTTTTTCTCTTCCTTTATAGAATCTCCCTTTTCATGGTACATAAGTTCTGTGTATACCCACAAAACACCAAGTCCAAGAGCGACACCTAAATATGGAGGCAAATGAGTGATTGCCTTGAAAATAGGTACGAACACCAACGCTCCAATACCCAAATAGAATATGATGTTACGCTCTTTATTTGTAACCATCTCTGCAGCAGTAGGTTCATGAGATTCTGATTCTACAACTTCAGACGAATACTCCAAATCACCTTTTAACTTTCTCGACATTATAAGCATAGGTAATACTGCAGCAACTATAGAAGGCAAAATAAGCTCAGGTATCAAATGTTGAGTTGTCACATTACCCTTAACCCAAAGCATGATAGTTGTAACGTCGCCAATTGGAGAGAATGCTCCACCAGCGTTAGCGGCCAAAATCACTACAGCAGCAAAATACCAACGTTCTTTCTGATCCTGCACCAACTTTCTAAGCAACATTACAATAACGATTGTTGTAGTAAGATTATCAAGCACTGCCGACATTATGAATGTGATTCCGGTAAGGATACATAGCAGCGTCTTTTTATTCTTTGTTGTGATTCGTCTTGTGATGATATTAAAGCCTCCGTGTACATCAATCAATTCAACGATTGTCATCGCTCCCATCAAGAAGAACAAGATTTCAGCGACCTCACCTACCCCTTCAATAAGCTCAACTTTTGTAACATACTCTGTCGTTTTCTGAACTCCTACTGGTGTGTTAAGTGCTGGTGCATAAAAAATGTAGATTGTCCAAAGTAATGAGCACAAAATCAAAGCAGTAGCTGCTTTATTGACGTGAATCTGATGTTCTGTCGCGATAGCTACATAGCCAAGAACAAACAGACAAATCATTAATAAGACCATAAGACCTCCTTGAAATTTTTATTGTTTTTTTTCTGTTATTTTCAAATCTCTTTTGCAAACATACAATTTTTTATTCATAAAGTTATAATTTCCTAAAATAAATTATATCTTTGAGAATTGAATGGTCAAGTCATTTACGTAAGTTTTTTTTGTATGAAAAGAAAAGCGACAGGGATTTTATTAGGACTTTGTGTGGCAGCAGGAGCCAACGCACAATACGCACGCAACCAAATTGAACTTCAAGTCAATGGAGGCGTGCATGCTTTGATGTATGATGCATATTCAGTTGCAATTAAAAACCATGCCAATCTTGGCGGCGGAACATCTTTTAATTATCGCCATTTCTTCAACGACTATATAGGACTCGGCACAGGTATTGGTGTCGCCTTCTTTAATAGTTACGGAAAAATCAGTTCATACGACGAAAAAACTACAGATGCGAATGGAGATATTCTTGCCACTCACTTCCAAAACTGGGAAGAAAAGCAAAAATATGCTCAACTTGAAATTCCTATCGGTTTTTACTACCGAAATAACATCACATACAGTGTAGATTTCTTGACCGGATTTGGTGTAAAAGTCGGATTCCCTGTCCGTCACTCTTACGAAGTCAGAGAAGGAAACATGTCTCGTTCGTTGTACCTACAGGAATCAAACACAACAAAAGATCTTGAGACTAACTATTCCCTACTCGATTTTGAGGGAGACATGAATACAAAAAAAACTACCTGCTCTTTCTTCCTTGATTTTGGCTTGACAAAATGGTTCGCATCCAAACTCGGTTTATACGGTGGTCTGTATGTTAACTATGGATTCACTGATATCCTTGACACAAGATCCGACAAAAAACTGTTCTCTCCAGAAGGAGTATACACAACAATGCTTGAGAGCGACCAGATCACTAAGGTCGGAACAATCGCAGCAGGATTCAAAATGGCTGTAACTCTTCCTACAGACCGTGTGAAGAAGAAACATGAAATGCCTGAAAACAAGGAGATTCCAGCTCAAGAGCCTATGATCGCTCCTGAAGTGAAGAGAGCTCTGCTTTCACGAGACAGCATACATCACTTGCCAGACTCTTTGATCTATATCCGTTATTCTCGTGAAGAGGTGGCAAAGGTAAAGAATATGATTTCTCAGCTTGGTGAGATTGAAAATGTCACAGAAGAAAAGAAGGTTAAGTATAGAAACACCATCACTGCTTACGATACTTTGACTTCATTTGAGAAACTTGACATCACTTGGAATGAGCGCCGTCATCTTAAATTCGCTGAATACGCTCTTAACGCTGAAGACGCCATCAAGATGTTGAGCGAGGAGATGAGCACAATGTTCACTTTCCCATTCAACGAGAGCGGATTCACATCTACAGAAGACATGGAGGTGGCATTTGAAGACATGAAGGTGCTTCTTCGTCTGCAGCCTAACAAGGGTCTTTTGATCAAGGGTCACGCTGATAAGGTGGAGATGGACCACAACGATGCGATTGGTATCGAACGTGCTTTCTTCATCCGTGATATCCTTAAAGATAAAGGCACAGCGGCCGACCAACTTGACGTCAAGGACATGAAAGATAAAGAGCCTGTCGACGTGAGTGGAACAGATGAAGGCAAGGCTAAGAACAGACGTGTGACATTCTCTATTTACGAGCAATAATCAATTGAATTTGAACATGTGTCAGGAGATTTCTCCTGACACGTATATTTATAAAAATGGGATTTGTAATAGGAAAAAGACTCTTACATATCCTTTATAATCAAACAACTAAAAAACTTGTGTAGCATTTATTAATGATGAAAGAGAAATTGCAGGATATAAAAAACAAACTTTCATACTACTTATTGCGTGGAGCCATAGAATTTTTCAGCATACTCCCGTTCTGCGTGCTTTACTTTATTTCAGACATGCTCTACTACCTCATAAGATATGTCGTGAGATACCGTAGAAAAGTGGTTGAGGAAAATCTTGCAAATTCTTTCCCTGAGAAGAGCGTAGACGAG
>CAMJFV010000195.1 GCA_946405045.1 uncultured Bacteroidales bacterium
AAAATCGCTTAAATCAACAATTATTTATTTTCTGCAAATCTAAGGTTATGAATTAAATCATGCCGATTTCAAGAAAGCAGGCAGTTTCAGATTATTTATCTCTTTATCCACAATCTTATGCGACACTCCATAAACCTTGTCGAAGAGTGCCCAGAAACTTTCTCCATGATTCATGTGCTTCGTGTGGCACAACTCATGAACAATGACACTGCGGATCAGATGCAACGGCATCAACATCACAAACAATGAGAAATTGAGTGATCCTTTGGATGAGCAACTGCCCCATCTTGTCTGTGCTGAATTGATTTTGACGGTGCTGTATTTAAAACCATTCGCATCGGCTATCTCCTTGACAATTGACGGCAGTCGTTTCTTTGCTTCGTATCTGAGCATCGCTATCACCGACTCTTTCACAATCCTGATTGTCTCTTCCGTTTCAAAATCTGTGTCATAAGGCATCTCAAGGACGAGATTGTCTTTCTCTACCGGTGTAGACGAATCAGACGGGATTGCCCCTACCTTTTTCAATCTGGGTGTGGTGGTTTTGGTGAGGGCGATTCGCATAATGGCAAAATGGGTGTCCAACGTGAAATTCGCGTCGATGCTGACTTTCTCCCGTCGCGACTCATGACGCTTTATGAAAGAGAGCATCCTCTGCTCATTTTCATTGATCAGACGGATTATAGACTCCATTGGATAACCTTGGGGAGCTGAGATCGTGAAACTTTCGTTCTTGAATCCCATCCTCACACTCCGCATATTGCTTTTCCATACGACTGTGATTATGCCCAACTTGTCGTGTCTATACCTCTTTTCTATATTTGCCATATCGCAAAAGTAGCAATTATGATGAAGAAAAACGAAAACAAATCTCCTATTATATATAGAGAAATATGAGAATATGATTAAATTTGTAGGGTAACAAAAATAGATTAGCATGGATACGAATTTGAAATGGGACGAAATTAAAAAGGGATTCGACAAATATGTGTCGATAGCGGAAGAGAAATTACCGATTGGAGCACTTAATCCAGTGCGTGATGCGATGAATAAGTTTGAGGAGAAGGTTAAATCAAATAATGTATCCGAAGACGATATTGATCATATAGAGCGAGGTGTGCAGACGGCGTTGATTCTTGCCGATGAAGTGAGTCTTGGTGGTGGCCCCAGCGTCGCAAAGATTCTTTTTGAAATGATACAATGCGGATTGATGACGGAGGAGGAGATTGCCAAATCATTCCCAGACAGTATCGTCGCACTTGTCCATGGAGAGCAGAAAGTGGATGAGTTCTATCGTCGACGTGTGGGCGTGGAGAATGAGAATTTCAGAAAACTGCTGATGAGTTTGGCGGAAGACATCCGCGTCATCATCATCCTTATATGCGAGGTGCTTTACCTTATCAGGAAATATAATCCGATCGAAGAGTCGGAAGACGGTGACAGAGTGGCAAGAGAGGCGAGTTACCTGTTCGCTCCTTTGGCTCACCGACTTGGTCTTTACAAAGTGAAGAGCGAGCTGGAGGATCTGTCGATGAAGCGTCTGCACCGTGAGACATATAAGGAGATCGCCCATAAACTGAATGAGACTAAACGTAGCCGAGACAAATATATAGCAGACTTCATCAGTCCGCTGAAGAAGAAACTTGAAGACGCTGGTTTCAAATTCACAATCAAAGGCCGAACAAAGAGCATCTATTCCATCTGGAACAAGATGCGCAAGCAGAACACTACGTTTGAGCATGTCTACGACCTGTTTGCCATCCGTATCATCCTCGACAGTGAATTGTCGGAAGAGAAGAGCGACTGCTGGAGAGTCTACTCTATCGTCACGGATGAGTACCAGCCAAACCCTAAACGTCTGAGAGACTGGCTTTCCATCCCAAAGACAAACGGATACGAGAGTCTACACACCACTGTGATGGGGCCTCAGGGAAAATGGGTAGAGGTGCAGATCCGTACGGAACGTATGGACGAAATAGCGGAGAAAGGTTTCGCTGCCCACTTCAAATATAAAGGTGTGAAGAGTGAGAACATGCTCGACACATGGATGGCCAACGTCCGTGAGATTCTGGAAAATCCCGACGTCGCCAATGATGAATGCATCTCCGAATTCAAGATGAACCTGTACGACAAGGAGGTGTTCATATTCACTCCGAACGGTGATCTTGTGCATCTTCCTAAGGGAGCGACGCTGCTCGACTTCGCCTATCTGATCCACAGCAACCTTGGAAACCATTGCGTCGGCGGAAAAATCGGAGGCAAGAACGTCTCATTAAGATATGAGGTCAACAATGGCGACCAGCTTGAAGTGATCACGAGCGCCACTCAGAAACCTAAAAAGGAGTGGCTCAACATCGTCAAGACAAGTAAAGCGAAAAGCCGCATCAGAGTATTCCTGCGTGAGGAGGCAAACTCCAACGCATCTCTTGGAAAAGAGCTTCTCAACCGTCGCTTCAAGAACTGGAAGATAGACCTCGAGGAGTCGATATTGGCAAAGACGATCAAGAGATTGGGTTATAAGATGGCGACGGAATTCTACAATGACATTGTGGAGGAGGAACTTGACGTCGCCAAAGTCCGTGACATCTACACAGAGATTCAAGAGAAAGAGCAGCATCCTGGATTGGATTATGAGGTGAAGAGTGCGGAGGATTTCGAGCACCACCCTACCTCTACAGAAGACAGTTCAAAAGATGACGTGCTCACCATCGACGACAATGTCAAAGGAATCGACTACACACTCGCCAAATGTTGTAATCCGATCTACGGTGACGACATCTTCGGATTCATCCTTTCGCAGGGCGGTATAAAAATCCACCGCAAAGATTGTCCGAACGCTCCAATGATGATCCAACGATTCGGCTACCGCTACGTCAAAGCACGTTGGAGCGGCAAGCAAGGCACACAATACGTCTGCACACTGCGTGTTATCGGAAACGATGATTTGGGAATCGTCACAAACATCACATCACTGATCCAGAAGGAGAGCAATATCTCTATGCGTTCCATCTCCGTCGACAGTGTAGCAGGATTGTTCCAAGGCCACATCTCATTGCTCGTCAACGATCTTCAGCAGGTGGACAATGTGATCAAGAAGATCAAGGCGATCAAGGGAGTGAAGAGTGTGGAGAGAAGCTGAGAATAATTCATAATTCATAATGCATAATTGTCGGGAAATACATGCAGATGGGTTTATCCGATGAAATATGGCATTGCTCCACGTAGAGACGCACGGACGTGCGTGTCATGGTCAATGCAGAATACATAATTGTCACGATATACGTCTTATGGGATTTATCCGTAGGGGCGATCCCTTGTGGTCGCCCAAACCATAAATCCCCAAAAATTACGTCGTCAGACGTTATATATTGGTAAAAAATATGATGATGGATTTCATTACCCCTTTAGGGGTTATAGGAAATGCGATCGTTTTTTTTTGCATTTTTCATTTATCATTTCGCATTCCCGTGTGACGGTTGGCATACCAAACGAGCGTATGCGAAAAATCTACCGTAGGTCATATGTTTTTTTGCAAATATGTTAGGATTTTGTATTTTTGCAATCGTTAAATTAGTAACAAGATAAAACTATGGGAAAATTAGAAAATTCTACATTTGAAGAGTTCTTACAAGAACTTCGTGCAAAGTCGAAAGAAGTGACTATCCCTAAACGAAACTGCCATACTGGGAAAAAAGCCATAGGGTTTAGTGTTAAAAATTGTACATTAAGATTAAACGAAGGACCACACAATTCACGTCCACTATCCGAATTATTAAAATGAGTTCATTTACAAAAGAATTTGCAGATCACGTGTCTGTAATTGTCACAAATTGTTTAGTCTTCACTCCTGATGATTTGTCAAAAGGCGTACCTCACGCATACTATCATACAACAAACTGTATTTGGGATACTGGAGCAGAAATAACCGTAATTTGTCCAGAAATCGCAGAAGCACTTGGATTAAAGGAAATAGGAACAGGACAAATAGGAGGGATTGGAGGAGAAGACCATGAAATTTGGGTTGCAAAAGTCCATTTAGGATTACCAAGCAGTGAAACAATTGAGAATTTGGAGGTCTATGTAGATGACATTCCAGACCACGATATGATTATCGGAATGGATGTCATGAAAGAAATGGATATCGCCATTACCAATGCTAATGGTCGAACAAAATTTACATACGAAAGACCATCAACAAGAAATCTTGATTTCACCCAAAAACATAATTCGTAATTGTCGGGGAATTCATCTGAGGAATTGATTTGTCCGTAGGGGCGAACCCTTGTGGTCGCCCTGACCATAAATGAAGAGACACCATAATACAACGTCTCTGCATTTTTTCCAAAATTTTCAAAACCTCCGCAACCAGTTGGCGTAGGTTGGGTTTTACTTTGCATTAGAAAAGTAAAAACATCAACAAGGAGGAATCAATTATGGAGCATAACAAATTCAGTTTGGAGGGGATATTTGATTTATGTCAACAATATCGCAACGATATTTATGAGCGTAAGGATTTGAAGCAGGTCCTTAATCGCCGCAAAGTTCGTTTCATCAATCCGGAAGGCAAGTTTGACTACGCCTATTTCGGAGATTTCTATTTCAAGTCAATGGAAAGAATGATGTTGGTGACAAAGAATCGTGCCTATACCAGATACCATCAATGCGATCAAATGGGAAATTCCCTGTGGTCGACGGTGCCTGTCATATTCGCAGGGGTGCAGACCGGTTATCGAGATGATACTGGTAGGGAAATTTACACTGGAGATATCGCGTCTGTAAAC
>CAMJFV010000196.1 GCA_946405045.1 uncultured Bacteroidales bacterium
CATTTAGCATTTAGCATTTAGCATTTAGCATTTAGCATTTAGCATTTAGCATTTAATATTTCTTAAACTCTCCCCACAATCTGGTCATCTGCTCTTTCATCTTTATTTCAGCCGCACTGTCGCCTCCATTCCATAGCTGTACACCGGAGATAGCGTCAGGCATATATTGCTGTGCGTAGAAATGGCCAGGATAGTCGTGTGGATAACGGTACTCAGCACCATATCCCATCTGCTCCATCAGTTTGGTTGGGGCGTTACGGATATTGAGTGGCACTGGCAGATCTCCCGTCTTCTGCACCATATCAAGAGCCGCTCCGATAGCCTTGTATGCGGAGTTGCTTTTCGGGCTTGTTGCGAGATAGATAGTCGCTTCAGCCAAGACGATTCTGCCTTCAGGCCATCCGATCTTCTGTATTGCGTCAAACGCCGCATTGGCAAGCAACAGAGCGTTAGGATTGGCAAGACCTATATCTTCGGCTGCGGAAATCACGAGTCGACGGGCGATAAACTTCGGGTCTTCTCCTCCTGCCACCATTCGTCCAAGCCAGTAGATGGCCGCGTCGGGATCGGAACCTCTGATACTTTTTATAAAAGCTGAGATAATATCATAGTGAAGCTCTCCGTTCTTGTCGTAAGCGCTTGGATTCTGTTGTAGACGGATGGTGATCAAATCGTCAGTCAGTTCCACTGTCTCCTTATCCTGCTCCGCATTGCAGACAAGGTCGATGATATTCAGCATTTTTCTCGCGTCGCCACCAGAGAAACGGAGTAGGGCATTCGTCTCCTTCAACACCACATTCATTTTTTTCAGCTCATAATCAGTGGCGATCGCTTTTTCGGCGAGACGCAACAGATCTTCATTTTCAAGAGGTTTCAACACATACACCTGACAGCGTGAAAGCAATGGGGTGATCACCTCAAAAGATGGGTTTTCCGTCGTCGCACCTATTAATGTGACCACACCTCTCTCCACAGCGCTCAACAATGAATCCTGCTGCGACTTGGAGAAACGGTGGATCTCGTCGATGAACAGGATAGGGGCTTGTGTGTCGAATCCACGTGAATGTTTAGCCTTTTCCAGCACCTCACGTATGTCTTTCACTCCAGAAGATATTGCACTCAGAGTGAAAAACGGCAGACGGAGTTGCTCGGCAATGATTCCGGCAAGAGTCGTTTTCCCCACACCCGGAGGCCCCCACAGAATGAATGACGAGATTTTTCCAGAGTCGATCATACGGCGAAGCACAGCACCTTCTCCGATGAGATGTTGCTGTCCAACATAGTCCTCCAGCGATTTTGGACGCATTCTTTCTGCTAATGGCTGCATTTTATTTAATAAATGTGAAAATTCACCACAAAAATAAGATTTGCCGGTAGAAAAATCTAATAATTTTATTTTCATTTGCATCGTAAAACAAAAAAACGAAAGATTATGAAACAGACTAAATTGATATTCGCTGCAATCGCAACATGTTTGCTATTCAGCTCGGCAGACGCTTTCGCTCAGCGTTCACATGGAGGTTCGGAGTCATCTGCTCGACCTTCAACGTCTACTTCGGTGTCTGCTTCACCTTCGACTAGCTCATCAAGCAGCTCTTCAAAGGGAAATGTATCGTCAGCCCACAATGAGCGTTCGGCACGTCCGACAGCTCAGCCAGCACATAAGCCATCTTCTCACCAGGCAGCTCCTCCAAAGGCTCCAAACCGTGTAGAGCGTGGCCCAGTGTCAACATCGTCTCCAAGCAAGCGTCTTCAGCCGCATAAAGTGGCTCCTGCTGCCAACTATCACAAGAAACCTCATTATGGTTCGTCTGTGTCGATGAAGAAGGCTACCAGAAAGTCGCATGTGATCAAGCATCATACAGGTGATTACTACTATCGTGACGGTATTTTCTACCGTTACCACAACAATAAGTATATGATCCACCGTCCACATGCTGGATTCCGTGTGGCGTCAATTCCAGAGTATCGTGTTGTTTCTGTCAACGGAGTGTCGTACTACTATTACTATGGCACATTCTACTCTTACATGGCACCATCTCGTGAGTATGTTGTAGTGGCACCTCCTGTAGGAGCGATAGTAGAGAGTATCCCAGAGGGTTACGAGAAAATTGATATCAACGGCAATACTTACTACACTGTTGGTGGAGTGCAGTATAAGGCTGTGATTTTCAATGGCGAGATTTGGTATGAGGTAATTAAGGTCGACGCCGACTATTGATAGTATTAGAATATGAATTAAATAAAATCGGAAAGACGGGCAGTGATGTCCGTCTTTTTTTTATTATACATTTATCTTCTGCTTTATTCTGTTTTGTTGGAATTAATGTGTAATTTTGCACAAATGATTCAGAATAACATCCTATAATATGGCACAAATAATGACATTGGATGATATAGACATCCGTATTTTGCAGGAATTGCAACAGAACAGCCGTCTTACCAATAAGGAGTTGGCTGCACGTATTCACCTTAGTACAACTCCGACATTTGAGCGTCATCGCCGTTTGGAGCGTGAGGGTTATATCAAGATGTATACTGCGATTGTCGACGCAGACCGAATAGACAGAAGTTTTGCGGTATATTGCAATATCAGTTTCAAGCAGATCAACCGTGAAGTTGCTGATGAGTTTCGTGAGATTGTCGCTAGTTGGGATGAAGTGACAGAATGTTACAATGTGAGTGGTGACTGCGATTTCCTTATGAAGGTCAATGTGCGTGGTATGAAGGAATATCAGGAGTTTATCCTTTATAAGGTTGGTGAACTTGATTATGTCGGCCGTGTACAGAGTGTTTTCGTGATGGAGACACTGAAGCAGAATTATGGTATCAGATTGTGATGGAAGGTTGATGATGGAAGGTTGATGATGGATGGTGGACGGTTTAATCAATCCTTAACCATCAATCCTTAACCATCAATCCTTAACCATCAATCCTTAACCATCAATCGTCAATCATCAATCGTCAATCATCAATCATTTTTATTTTCCTAGTTTTGTTTTCACAGATTTTACAATAGCAGACAAACATTTTAGAATTCGTATGCAATCGTGATTTATTGATTCAAAATTTGAATCATTAAGATATCCATTATCATGAAGTAAGTTTAACCAATAGTCTGTTTCGTCAGCTTCTTTTAGAGCGATATTCATTTTGTTCAAAAAATCAGCTTTCGATTGAGCATGATTAGCTTCTCGAATATTTGCTCCTATTGATGTACCGCTTCTGTATACCTGTTTGGCCATCACAAACTCCTTGTATTCAGCATCTTCTGTAAGATATTGAAACAAGCGAGAAATACGGCAAGCAAAATCATATGATAAAATCTGAACGTTGCCAGAAATCTTTTGATTTTCCGACATCAAGTTAGATAGATTCCCTCTTTTATTTTTGTACTCCATACTAATCTTATTTTGGATGGAAGGTTGATGATGGATGGTTTAATCAATCATCAACCATCATCCATCAATCCTCAATCATTTTTCAACCGGCATTGAAGCATTTTGCCAACCCAGGATACCTGAGTTTAGCTCAATCACCTGATAGCCCATGTCTGCCATTGCGTTAGCAGCCACTTTGCTGCGTTTTCCAGAACGGCAGTAAACAGCGATTTTTTTCTTTTTATCAAGTTTTGCAGCTTCTGTCTGGAAGTCAGCGCTCTTCATATCGATATTCTGAGCACCTTTTATGTAGCCAGACTTGTATTCAGATGGTGTACGTACGTCTACAACGACAACAGAGTCGTTCTTGATTGCTGTGGCAAATTCTGTAACAGATAGAGATGTGAATTCACCAGCGGTTGCTACTGCTGCAGTGCAAAATCCTAATGCAACTAAAATCCTTTTCAATCTATTCATAGTTTATTGTATTGGTTTTTAATTTCTTGTTTGATAGAATCTTTATCCAATCCGCATAATTTGTACAACTCTTCCGGAGTGCCGTGTTCAACGAATTTGTCTGGCAAACCAAGTCGTTTGACAATGATAGGAGTATCGTTGTCGTTGAAGAATTCGGTCACAGCTGAACCCATTCCTCCGTTTTTCACTCCATCTTCCACAGTGATTATGCGACGGAATTTTTTTCCGACTTCTCTCAACAGATTTGCATCCAATGGTTTGACGAAAATCATGTTGTAGTGTGCGGCATGGATTCCCTCTTCCTGAAGCTCACAGATCGCTTTTGCTACTGTGTTGCCGATCGGGCCGACGGTAAGTACAGCCACACCGTCGCCATCAGTAAGCATTTCTCCTTTGCCCACTGGCATCTCTTCAAGTGGACAATGCCAATCTTTCTGTTCTCCCTTGCCACGTGGATAACGGATCATGAAAGGACCTTTGTCTGGCAACTGGGCTGTGTACATCAGTTTGCGCAATTGGCTTTCGTTGATTGGCGACGCGATTGTGAGGTTAGGCACAACACGGAAAGCGGCGATGTCGAATGCACCATGGTGAGTCGCACCGTCCGCACCAACTAATCCGGCACGGTCGAGACATATCACCATATTAAGGTTCTGTATCGCCACATCATGGATGACATTGTCGTAACCTCTCTGCATGAAAGAGGAGTAGATGTTGCAGAACGGCATCATGCCAGCTTTTGCCAGACCTGCTGAGAATGTCACCGCATGTCCCTCGGCAATACCTACGTCGAATGTACGGTTTGGCATCTCATGCATCATGAATGTCATGGAGCAACCTGTTGGCATGGCAGGTGTCACTCCCACGATTTTGTTGTTTTCACGTGCCAGTTCAAGCAATGTATGGCCGAAAACATCC
>CAMJFV010000197.1 GCA_946405045.1 uncultured Bacteroidales bacterium
TCTCGAAAACATGTAACAATTTCATCTTCTGGACGAACAACTCTTTTTTCTTCATTAAATAGATATTTAGCTTTAAGAACTCCCCATGATGCAGGTATTTCTGGAATAAAATATATTCCGCTATCTTTATATGAACTATATTTTTCCATTACTTTATTTCAATTTAGCATTTTACACTGCGTAGAAACTTTTACTCCTAACGATGTGATAATTTAATCTCCCAATATCCTGCTTTCGTAGGCCCATTATGACTAATTATGCCCTGAGCCTGCATAGCGGCAAGATCACGTTGGACTGTCCTCTCATTCACATCTAGGTAAACAGAAAGAGTCCTGGCATTCTCGATATAATTTCTTACGACATTTCTTACGACATTTCTTACGACACTTCCATTGTCTTTTATGATTTCAACCTTTCCTGTTTCGACAATCCTGTTATATATATTTCTCTGTCTTTCAGTAAGTTTATCTATTGTATCTTTTGCGACATCGTGTTTGTCTCCTTTTGTATTTGTTACGACATTTTTCTCTATTCTCCAAATCCTTGCTGTGAATTGGTTGCCAGACGCATCATTCTCAAACTCAACACGGACATCCTCTTTTAATGATCTTGGCACTCCGAATCCAAGTCCTCGGTATGTCATGGTCTTGCTACAAAAATTGGCAAGCAGTGGATTTCTGGCAAAACTATTGCCTAATTTTATCTCTTCAATAGTCAGTCCGCCCGCTAAACTTCCGGGATTTATAGTTAGGTTTTTGTATGGTTTATTATTTCCCTCTTTTACATGACAAACCAAAAAATGCTTTTCTTCAATCTTCACCACTTCGGTCTCTATATAGATGGTCGGACGGATTTGTTCGTTAGCAGTATTTCCTAATTCGCGTGAAATTGTCTGCAGTTCGTCGTACGTCAACCCATAAAGATTCCCAGTTTTATCTTCTACGCCAAAAATAATCATTCTACCTCGTGAGTTGGCAAAAGCCACCATTTCATCAGCGATTTTCTTTTGTGTAGTAAAATTCTGCTTGAATTGCACAGTGGTTGTTTCACCACAAAGTATTATATCTTGCAAATCCTCACTTGTCATATCACTTCAAATTAAATAACGACTTGATGAAGCCTTGGCTCTGTTCGTCGAGAGCAAGAATATCCGCTTCATTCTCAGCTAACGAACGAAGTGGGGCAGGTTTGTAGAAATATTTGTTGAAGCTTATCTCACATCCAATCTTTGTAGGTGGCAGGTTGATCCAGGCATCTGCCACGTATGGTCTGACCTCTCTCTGGAAATATTCGTAGATGTCTTCTTTCACAGGGATTTTCTCACTGTCACGAAGGTCACTGTCGGTCTCGTATTCGATATAAGTGTTTTTGTCGCCCTTTATATAGCCATAGTCCGCAAGCATATTCTCGTTAATGCCATATACACTCTCCAATTTCTCTATATCCTTGCTGTTGGCTTTGTGTATCTTCTTCACTACTGGCTCTGCATTAGGATCTGTTTCAGACATCGCCTTTGCTATTGAATTAAGTACAGAAGCTGACACCTTGATATCCAGACTCTTGGCTTTCTCCACAATCAAGTCGGAAAACTTATTGAAATTCATGTAGACTTCGGTGCCGATGGCATGCATAAGTGATTTAGCCACAAGCTGAAGATCATTTCTCTCTTTCCATTTCTTCGGGTCGACGTGGGTGGCGAGCTTCTTATCCGTCATCTTTATCTCATTCTCGTTGAGATATTCCTTGATGTTCGGAATCTCTGAATCAAGTCCGTCAAACACTCGATTTCCGTAGGTCTGGTATAGCCATTTGCTCATTTCCATATCAGAACTGTCGAACAGCATCTCATCTATCTTGAGAGCGTTGAACTGGCTTTTCAGACGCAATGGTCGCTCAATCGTGACATTATAGTAGCGGAAATCATCACCGTCGAAGATCTTAGATCCAAGCTTTGTCTCTTCCGTCGCCTCTTGCTCCACGAAATCCATATACACCTTCAATATTGCGTCTCTGAACTGGTCTGAGATGGTGCAATTTCGTGATCCCTGATTCTTTCTCAATTTTTCAAAAGCCTGGGACGCATCAATAAGCTGCACTTTTCCCTTACGGCTCTCAGCCTTTTTATTTGTCAGGATCCATACGTATGTGGAAATACCTGTATTATAAAAGATATTGTTAGGCAATTGGATGATCGCATCCACCAAATCATTCTCAATCAAGTAGCGACGGATATTGCTCTCACCGCTTCCCGCATCTCCGGTGAAAAGTGACGATCCATTGTGGATGGAAGCCACTCGAGAGCCCTGAGGCTGAAGATCAAGAGGTTTCATCTTGTCGACCTCCTCCAAAATGAATAGTAGCTGACCGTCAGATGTACGTGGAGTACAGTCGAGTATCTCCTCGTCGCCAGCAAAATTAGTCAGAGGAAGTTCGAATCGGCTGTCGAGCAGAGCCTTGTCGTGATAAATTTTCTCTTTGTCTGTTTTCCACGATTTTCCGTAAGGAGGATTGGTCAGCATATAGCCGAACGACTTGTCGGCGAATGAATCCTCTGTGATAGTGTTGCCAAGATGCATTCCGCTCGGATCCACGCCCTTGATGATAAGGTCGGACTTGCAGATAGCGTATGTTTCAGGGTTTATCTCCGTACCCGACAATTGTATAGCTGAATTTTTCACTCCGATTCCAAGCAAATACTCACGTCCTTCGGTGAGCATACCACCAGATCCACAAGCAGGGTCATACAGAGAGATTATCTTAGGAAGATTATCCTTCACTGGCTCGAAAATAAGATGAGCGAGCAGGGAAATAGCATCACGTGGAGTGAAGTGTTCACCAGCCTCCTCGTTGTTTTCCTCGTTAAATTTACGAAGCAGTTCCTCAAAGACGGTGCCCATGCCAATATTTGAAAGGGCAGGGAGGAGCAGGCCATCTGGATCAGTAGCGTCCTTGTCTGTAAGGTTGATACGAGGATCGGTGATACGCTCGATCATCGAGAGAAGACGGTCGTTGTCAGCAAGCTTACGAGCCTTGCTGTAGTATTCAAAGTTTTTCAGCACATCACGGACATTCTCGCTATAGCCATTCAGATACTCCACAAAATTGTTGTAGAGAAGATCATTATTGTCCGTAGCCTGGGATTTCAGACGGTTCAATGTCCACTTGCTTGTGTTGAAATAAGTCAGACCAGTGATATCGGTAAGGATGCCCTCATCCAAATCCTCCAAGCCACCGTTCTCCTTATTCTCTTCCTCTACCTCAGCTTTGGTAGGTTCAAGAAGAGCATCAAGCCTGCGAAGCACCACCATCGGTAGAATTACATCACGATATTGACCACGAAGGAAAACATCACGTAAAACATCATCTGCGATATTCCAGATGAGCGAAACAATTTGGCTGTGGGAACTATCCATATATTAAAAGTCTGTCGGGTTTATTTTGTGTAAAATTATTGAAATTTTGCGAGAAACGAAAGACTTTTTGTATTTAAGCGACGATAAATACAGACTACGTAAAATGTCATCCCCAACAATTACGCATTATGAATTATGAATTACGAATTCCCTCTATACTCACTCGGTGTCACTCCGTATTTAGCCTTGAACACACGGGAGAAATATCTTTGGTCGGCAATACCAATCTCGATGGAGATCTGCTGGATGTTCATATCTGTGGTCTTCATCAACTCCACAGCCTTACGCAATCTGACATCACGGATCACCTCATTCGGTGTCAGACTGAAATATGTCTTACACTTGGCGGATAGGGCAGTGCGTGAGATTTTCAACTTGTCGGCAAGGGTGTCGACAGTAGCGTCGAAATCAGGGATTATCTCCGTCACCGCATCTATTATCGCACTCGCCTCACGCATATCCGGCGACTCCGCATCTTTCTTCTCCACAACAATATCCTTGTCTGCCTCAATCAACGACTTCTGATAGAATTTCTGAAGCATCTCTCTTTCGGAAATGATGTTGGCGATTCGGGCTTTCAAATATGCCATGCTGAACGGTTTGGTTATATAGTCCGTCGCTCCGATCTTCAAAAGATCCAGCTTGCTCTGCATATCTGTTTTTGCCGTGAGCATCACCACAGGGATATGCGAAGTGTCGGCAAACTGTTTGACTTCCGCACAGTATTCCTGACCATTCATGTGCGGCATCATGATGTCGGTGATCACAAGATCCGGCAAAAATTCCTTCGTTTTTTCCACACCGATTCTGCCATCCTCAGCCTCGATTACCGTGTAGTCGCCAGACAAAGTATCGACGATGAAGCGTCGCAACTCGGCATTATCCTCATTGATAAGAATCGTGTAATTGCTATGCGAATGGACGCTCTCTGTTTGTGTAGGACTCTCGTCGTAGAAATCTTTCTCCACATAAGAGGCATTGCTCATAGGAATAGTCACTGTGAACTTCGAGCCTTTGCCTTTTTCGCTGTCGACGGTGATCTTTCCACCATGTTTGTCCACAATCTCCTTTACAATCGACAGTCCGATTCCTTTGCCTAGCTCCATGTTGTGGCTGTTCGTCATAAACCTGTTGAAGATCGACGACAACTCTTTTTTATCAATTCCACAGCCGTTATCGGTAACCGTCAGGATCAGATTATCGCCATCCTTATTTGCTCCGACTATGATGTTACCGTCGACAGGAGTGAATTTCATCGCATTCGACACAAGGTTTATCATCACC
>CAMJFV010000198.1 GCA_946405045.1 uncultured Bacteroidales bacterium
TCCCATACCACGACCAACTCCACTCTCGAAGAACGATGCAGAACGAGAGAAGTTGAATGTGATCATACACTGGTACTGGCTCCAGATGTTAACCATACGGTTAAGCTTCTCGTCATCCGACTTAACTGCATACTTGTCAAGCAAGATATCCCACAAGTTAGCCAACTCTGCAAATGCAGCGTCAACAGCAGCTACTGTAGAGAAACGCTTGATAAGCTCTTTTGCCTTAGTCTTGTTAACAAGAGTAACGTCTGAATCCTGTGAAGAGATCAACTCTCCGCTCTTCTTGCGTGCGATGTCTTCCTTGCTGAACTTCTCCTCTAGCTTGTTCTCAACATAACCTAGAACGAAGATGTAGTCTTTGCTCTCACCTGGCTTAAGCTCAACCTCGATATAGTGAGATGCGATTGGTGACCAACCGTGTGCCAATGAGTTACCTGGCTTACCTGCCATTACACACTGAGGATCAGCGAACTCATTGTATAGACCGATGAATGACTCACGGTCTGTATCGTAACCGTCGATCTTTGCATTTGTCACTGCGTAGTATGCGTAGTGATCACGACGCTCCTTATACTCTGTCTTGTGGTAGATTACGCTACCGTCGATCTCAACCTCTCCTGTAGACCAGTTACGCTGGAAGTTCTCCATATCTGTAGCTGCATTCCACAAACACCACTCAGCGAAAGAGAACAACTTGATCTTCTTTGTGTAAGTAGTTGTGTTCTTTAGAGTGACTTTCTGAACCTCTGCCCATGTCTTCAATGGAACGAAGAACAAAACAGATGCCTCGATACCGTTCTTTGAACCAGTGATGCGAGTGTAGTTCATACCGTGGCGGCACTCGTAAGAAT
Organism: uncultured Bacteroidales bacterium; assembly: GCA_946405045.1. GTDB lineage: Bacteria > Bacteroidota > Bacteroidia > Bacteroidales > Paludibacteraceae > UBA1723. The sequence continues at coordinate 855 of CAMJFV010000198.1, forward strand.
CTAGCGGAGTCTTGCAAGGCTTCCATCCTGGGTTCCAAACTGTACCATTGTCGTTGATATAGAAGTAACGACCACCGTTGTCCATAGGAACTCCATTGTAACGGTAACGAGTGATACGACGGAACTTAGCGTCCTTGTAGAAATCATAACCTCCACCTGTGTTTGAGATCAAACCAAAAAAATCCTCATTTCCAAGGTAGTTGATCCAAGGAAATGGGGTTGCGGGATTGGTGATGACGAACTCACGGTTCGCATCGTCAAAATGTCCAAAATCCATGTTTAATTATATTAATTTTTAAATTTCCAATATTAAACCCAATTTCAAGATAACATATCCAATTTCGGGCATACAAATATAAAAACTTTATGTCCATTAGCATTAGAAATAGACATAAAAACTACGTGAAAGTGTCAAATAACACTATTTACCGTTGTTTTATACTACAAAAAGATTGGCCTTGCGTAGTTCTTCACGTCATCCTCTGTAATCGCGTCGTTACATAGGATCGCAAGTCGCTCGACAACATTCTTCAATTCACGTATGTTTCCGTTCCATTCGAATGACTGCAAATGTGCCATCGCTCCTTTCTCGAATTTATGCTTCTGACCTGTAGCCGAATCATATTTGTTTATGAAGTGCTCCACAAGCAATGGTATGTCGTCTTTTCTTTCTCTCAATGGCGGCACACACAAAGGAATGACGCTCAGACGGTGATAAAGGTCTTCTCGGAAGTTGCCTTTCTCAATCTCCTGCTTCAGGTTTTTGTTGGTGGCTGCGATCACTCTCACGTCTACTTTAATCGCTTTGTCTCCGCCGACTCTTGTCAACACGCCTTCTTGAAGCACTCGCAACACTTTAGTCTGTGCGGCAAGGCTCATATCACCTATCTCATCAAGGAATAGTGTGCCTCCGTCTGCCTGTTCGAATTTTCCTATTCTTTGTTTCAATGCCGACGTGAAGGCTCCCTTCTCGTGTCCGAAAAGTTCGCTTTCAATCAGTTCCGACGGAATGGCGGCGCAGTTCACCTCAATGAATGGTTTGTTCGCTCTGGCACTCCTTGCGTATATCTGGTGAGCCACCACCTCTTTTCCTGTTCCATTCTCACCTGTGATGAGAATTCTGGCATCTGTAGGCGCGACTCTTTCTATCAAAGCACGAAGATGATTGATCTGTTCGCTTTGACCAACCATTTCACGGTCGTCCGCCACACCTCCTGTTGCTTTTTTCACACCGTTTGAGATGGCGGCACGAAGATTGCTACTTTCAGGGCTGTTGCTCGACATCGCCTCTTTTACCGCTTGAAGCAGACGGTTGAGGTTCATCGGCTTCTCAATGAAGTCGAAGGCTCCGTTTCGCATACATTGTACGGCAGTCTCAATTGTGCCGTGACCTGATATCAATATCATTTTTGTAGACGGTTGCAACTGACGCATCTTGGCAAGAAGTTCAATACCATCCATCTTCGGCATCTTGATGTCCGAAAACACAAGGTCGAACTGCTCTTTTTCTGCCTCCTTCAATCCGTTTTCTCCGTCTTCTGCGAGAGTCACTACGTGTCCTTCAAATTCAAGAACCTCTTTCATTGAATTTCGGATACTTCTCTCGTCATCAACTACTAATATTTTTGCCATCCTAAATTAAATCCTTGTGTGTTGTTAGTCTAGTGTTGTTTTCCATGATTGGCTTATTTTTTCTTTTTGCCCGACAATTCGTATTTTGTTCCTGAGATACTTTCCAGAGACGCTACTGCTTTACCCATCTTCAAGCTTGCCTCGACATACACTGGGTAGTGGTTGTCGTCGTCAGCCACGTAGATTTTCAAGTCTTCGTCGTTCTTGAACAAGTCTCCCTTAATAAGGGTAGGGACAAATACTGATGTTTTATATTTGCTTCCGTCCTTTAGTTTGACGGTCTCTTTTCCGGTAAATTTCAGTCCCAGTTCATAGACGATGTCTTCAAACAGAAGAGAGAATGCGGCAACGTCTCCTCTCGACATTGATGCCACGTCTAAGTTGCGGACTTTGTAGCATGTGGCTATCAAATCACATGCATTCTTGCTGATGTTGAACTCAGTTCTGGAAGTGCCTTTTCTTTTGATGTATTCGAAATTCACATGTAGGCTGTCGGCATTTCCATTGTCTGTGTATAGATATGTGGAATAGCTCCAATAGCTGTCCTCATGTTTGCCATCGTGATAATACACTGGTTGAAGTGTCTTCTTGCTGATGTATGATGTGAATGTGTCTCTCACCACATAGAATCTTTCAAACATTCCTTGTGTATATCCGTTGACAGAAAGCTTATAGCAGTCTTCTCCTCTGACAACAGCCTCACCCAACTCAAAATGAATCTTTCCTGCCTTCATCGAAATGAAACCAAGATTGAAATAGATACCGTAAGTCGCTTTTTCTCCAACCTTGAACACAGGAGTGTCTACATATGAAGCCTGCGAAAAGATGTTTCCTACCGACAACATCATCGCTATAATCAATGACATAATGTGTTTCATGTTCATGGCCTTAGTGTTTTTAATAATTAAACAAATCATGTAGAGACGTGCGGATGTTCGTGTCAACTATATTCGCTGTGCGTGTCAATTATTCGCCATTAATTTGTATGCATGTTGTTATACGTTTCAACTTGCATTTCTGATGTATCAACTTGCAATTAGCGAATTATTGCGTCTCTACGTATCAATTGTTGTGGATACGTTTGAAGATTCGTTCTGTACGAAGTCTATTGAAGAAACCTTGTTTGTCATCATCAAGAGAAAGCCAGATGAAGATAGGTTTTCCTACAATATGATCCTCGGGTACAAATCCCCAGTATCTGGAGTCAGCGGAGTTGTGTCTGTTGTCTCCCATCATCCAATAGTAGTCCATTTTAAATGTGTATTTGTTGGCAACTTCGCCATTTATTTTTATGTTGTCGCCTGAATACTCTAGTTTATTTCCCTCATAGTTGCGGATAATCTGGGCATACAAATCGATATTATCAGCATTAAGATCGATAGTCTCTCCCTTAGCTGGAATATGGATAGGTCCATAGTTGTCGCGAGTCCATTTGTTGTCTGATTTTGTCTGTGGAAATGTGCGTCCACCGAATCTTTCGTCTTCTAGTTTGATGCTCACCACTTCGTTGCGTTTCTCAAGTTGAGCTTTCATAGCTGCTGTCAACGGCAATTTGTAGACGAAGTTGTAAGAACCATCCTCGTTTGGCTGGTACTGCAACATTCGTTTCCAGTCTGTCGACACCATTGAATATTCGTAGTCAGACTTGCTTACTCCGAGTGACTGGAATGTCTTTTCTGTAAACGCTTTTGTTGTCTCGATGAAGTAGTTGAACTGTATATGTTCAGGAGCCTCAATCAATTGTCCGTTGATATACAGGTTTCTGTCTGAGATCAACAGGTCGTCGCCTGGCAGACCGACACATCTTTTCACATAATTCTCACGTCTGTCGACTGGTCTCCAAACAATCTCTCCGAAAGTTTCCTTGTCATTCCACACCTTATCACGTCCGTAAGTTGAAGTAAGTGTGTAATAATCAGGATTCTGTACTTTCATCGCTACTGTGTCGCCAGCAGGGAAGTTAAAAACCACAATGTCGTATAGTTTTACATCTTCGAATCCGGCCAAACGTTTGTATTCCCATTGTGGATTCTCAATATATGATTTGCAGTTGAGAATCGGCAACGTATGTTGGGCCAACGGGAATGAAAGAGGAGTCATAGGAGATCGTGGACCATAATTGCATTTGCTGACGAATAGGTAGTCGCCAACCAACAGCGATTTTTCCAATGATGAAGATGGAATCACATAGTTT
>CAMJFV010000199.1 GCA_946405045.1 uncultured Bacteroidales bacterium
ATATCTCATACAACAAATAATAATACTGATTTTAATGCATCAAATGTAGCAGGGTCTGATGAAGTTGAAAATATAATAAAATCTTATTTAAATAGAAATAATAATACTCATAATAGTAAATTTTTCAGGACAAGTCTAGAAATGGCTAAAGCTAGATATAAATATAAAAATTTATATAAAAATAAAATGAATAAAATTAAAAATATAAAAGAGAGTGAATCTTTAAAAGATAGTATTCAAGAAATAAGAAAAATAAATAATAAAATAGAACATAAAGGAAATTTATATAAAAAAACTTATGAAAATGTTAAAAATCAAGTTAAAAATGGTACATTATATAAAGAATTTAAAAGTATATTAGATGCAGAGAGAACTATAGCTAGAAAAAGGAGAAAAAAAATATTTTTACCTCCTATCTTAAAAGTTCCTGATAAATTAATAAATTATCCAATATTTAAAATTGATTTATATAAAAATGTTAATATTGAAAATTATTATAATAATAACCAAAATAATAATGATATTGAAAATGAAAAATCAATAAATAAATCTATTGAAATAAATAAATCAAATGAAAAAACAATTGAAAACTCTCCTAGTAAAACAACACCCTCTTCGTAAGACTTCGGCATGCTTTTAGGATTACCTGTGATCACGCAATAGTGGCGGTCGATTCGGTCGTCGACGCGGTTGAGCGAGTTGATCCACTCGATATTATCGATCCATGCCAAACCAACGTTCAGTTTACCTTTCACCATGAGGTCAGTTTTGTTGTAGTCGGCCTTGTAGGTTTCATTGTATTCGTAGGTGAGCTCATCTTTTTTCATCTTGTTGGCTGAGATTGTCTGGGCAATTTTGGCATCCAAATCCAACGAATAACCATCACCAAATTTGAATTTGTTGTTGTAATAAGTTTGGGCAGTGATACGAGTGAATTTATCCATTTCATCTCGGATATCATCCACAGCATGCAGATAGTCAGCACCGGCATACAGAGTTCCAGCTTTATCACCAAGTTTAAACCCTTTTCCTGCATACACAAGTTTATTTTTCAAATCCAATTTAGTCCTGATACGAAGAGGAGAGACTCCTGATTTGGAGTTTACTTTGATCAATCCGCTCGACAAATTGCCATAACGCGGGGAACTGATTCCTTTTGTGTATTCGATGCTATGGATATGGTCGGTGGAGACATATCTGAGATCAGAACCGGAGTTGATGCTCGAACGGTTTTTTATTTGGCTGTCACCGCCAGATCCATCGCCTCTGTTTGATGTTACTCCAACCATTTGTGTACGGAGTCCGTCGGATGTCTGAGGCACGCCATCAGAAGTCAGACCGATACCAAGAGAAGTATTTTGGTCGCTTCCTGCCTGACGGTTTGTGTTGAGGGAGAATCCAGTCATAGAGTTTTGCTGATAAAGGTTTCCAGGCAACAGAATCATCACATCGGAAAGAGAGACAGGTTGAACATATTCTATGGCAGTCTCGTTCACTTCCAGTTTATTGCGTTGAGCCTGTTTTGCCATTACGGTGACTTGCTCTAATTCGTAGACGGCATTTTTCAGTTTGATATTTATGTTTATATCCCCGTTTGTTACAGTCACGGTTTTCTTAGCGTCGACGTAGCCGAGGTTTTGTGATTCAATTTTATAAGTTCCTACTGGTATGCGTTTGAATTCAAAATGACCGTTCCCGTCTGCCACTGTGTTCATTTGCAGTTCTTCAATGGAAACATAAGCGTAGGGGATAGGACCATCGTTGGATGTTATGTTTCCGCTTATTTTGTAGTATTTGTTATGGTCGTTGCCATTTTCTATGGCTTGAGAAAAGACATTGAGCAGAGAACCGTATAAGAGTATGATGCTCAATGTAAGTATTTCAAGAGTTTTGTAATTCGACATTATATCAATAGTCATTTTTGAAAAATCCGGAATGAAAACTTATTTCATCCCGGATTCGAGGTAGTTGAAAAAAATGGTTTTTACATCCCCCGACTTATATGTCCAGATTATTTTCTCCATCCTTCAGGATAACAGACATAATCTTTATGAGGCGAAAGGATTTCGCAGTCTACGGACGAGTCGTTGGTGTCAGCATATCCGTCTTTATCGTTTCCTTTACGTTTTACTAGCAAACCACTGTGGCATCCCTTTACCAATTGCTCTCCACGGTCGACAGTTTGAGGAAGAGGGTTTGTCACGATACCAGAAGGAATGTGGCCTGTTGTGATACCATCCAAGATCATAGAAGCAGGTACACTCAACATTTTGATTTCTACGTTGTTGTTCTCTTTGTCCTGTACAGTGGCAACTCCAGAGTGTTCAGCGAAGAATTCGTCAAGAGTTTCCTGGTTTCCGTTCTTCATCTTGAATATGAAAGCATTATAGAATCCTCTTGGATGCTGGTAGAAACCACCGATTCCACCAAGGTCATCCTCAGCAGGATATATTTCCTTCACGTTTGGAACGTTTGGATTATCGACGTCACTTGTATAAAGTTGTGGATCATAGATTTCGTAGTCTGCGCCACTCAAATCAATGGCATTGTCGTATGTGTATCCATCCCAACCAACAGTGTCGACTTTTACGCTTTCGACACTTCCGTCTGCCGCAAATGTTGTGTCTCTGTTTACGATAGGGCTTTTACCTTCAGTCGCTGTATGGTTGATAGCTGTGAAAGCGATGACAATTTTGTCGTGTGGTTTAACCGGTACATCATATCCTGAACCAGGGATGACAATGATTCCGTGGACAGGGACCAAACCTTTTCCGTAAAACTCGTCATACCAGCTTTCTTTTTCTGTGCAAGAAGCCTGCATTGTACATCCCACAGCAAGACCGTCTGCGTAAAGGACTTTGTCAGTTGGGTTGTAAAGCACCATAAACTGATCTGGATGCATCATTCTTCCACCGTTTTTTTCTCCGTTGAAGAACAACTCAGAAAAGATGAATTGGTAATCACTTGAATTTGCGACAGTTGCGATAATCTTTGCTTCTAGTTGCTGACCTTCAGTCTTTATTGTCACATTCTGTTGTCTCAAGAAGATAATCTTACCGTCGACATCTTTTTCCATAGAGATGTCGTATGTTCCGACAGGGACGTTGACATCAAGAGACAGGGCACCATCTTTATCCAATTCGGGAATATCAAAAGAATATACATCTTTTGAGTTCACATTTGTGAAAGTTATCTTTGCTCCAGCTAAAGCCTTGATATCTTTTGCAGAGATTGCGTCGTCTACATCTGGAGAAATGTGTAGTGTTGATTTGATAGTTGGATCATTCTTCTCCTCATCGTCCTCACACGCTGTGAATCCGAGAGATAATGACATTACTCCTGCCAATGCAAGGAATCGAAAATTTTTTTTCATTTTGGTTATATTTAATTTTTGCAATATGTTCGTTTTCCTACAAATTGTGACATCCTATATATATAATAAGAGTGAACATTCATGTAGGATAGTGGTTGATGATGATTTAGATTAGAAATATTTATTCAGATTGGTTTAAGGAGACACAATAAATCCCATAGGGAATCTTAATAGATTTCCTAATCTAAAATCATCACAACAATCATCAGATTTGTTTTATGAAAATGTCTGAAAAATAGACCTATTTCATGTTTATCCTCTGTTTCAACAATGAATAGGAGAATAAAGAATTGTAAAAATGCGGGGGGATCTTTTTTTCAATCCAAATATGTCAAAGTCTAACCATAACTATGAATAGGAATTATTCCATCACTTCATATTTTTTCACGTCGACATAATAAACTGGATAGTAGTCTTTTTCATTCTCTTCCATCCATTTCTTCATCTCACTGAAGTCTTTATTCTTACTGCAGTGTTTGTGATCATGTCCTTTCTCCTCTTTCTTTTCAGCCTGTCCGTTATCACAATTATGATTACTTTTAGCTGCCTCTTCAGCTTGTTTAGCTTCTGATTCAGCTATCATCTCTTTAGTGATTCTGTCTTCTTTCACCTCACCGACAAACTTCACACTTTTACCTTTCAACTCTTTATTGTATTTGCCAGTTTCTTCGTTTGCCATCATAGTCAATGTTTTTTCTGCCTCGTCATCATCAGCCAAAAAACACTTGTTGCCCGAACAACAAACTTTTTTCACGTAACCACGTACTGCCACTTCTTTACCGAGGTAAAAATCTCCTTTAGCTGCTACTTCTGATGGAAACAGCATTTCCAATCCCTTGTTTTTGCAACACTCTGGCACATTGTCAGATGATGCTGCATCATTTCCTTTGTTTTTACAACATGATGGCACTTCGTCGGATGAAGTAGCCTCGTTACCTTTTTTTTCTGAACCTCCGCAAGAGAATAGGAAAGCGGAAAGTACGATCATTAAAAATTTACCTTTCATTTCTTTGTTTTTTTTACGCTGCAAAAGTATCTCATTGTTAAAAAATGTGAAATTCCCAAAATTGGGTATTTGTAGGGGTGTGGCCTATACTAGTTGCCTTGACATCATTTTGTAACATAAAAATCTTCATTATCTTCATTTTTATTCTTTTAAGAGGCACTTTTTGCAACAAAATCCTTCAAAAAATTCAACCATTTAAAAAAATAATTAAATTTGAAGCGGCTAAAAAACTAAAGCGTTAGTGTAGCCATAACATT
>CAMJFV010000200.1 GCA_946405045.1 uncultured Bacteroidales bacterium
ATTGCATACATCCGATAAATACAAAAAAATAGGGGCAGGTCTAAAACCTGCCCCTACGTAACATAACATTATGATTTTGCCTTACAATATTCAATAAATTCTTCAAGATTGGAAAACCTTCGTTCCGACAGGAATATCGAATCTTTTTCCGTATAGATACCGTAATTGCTCAATCTGGCATTCTTATTGTCTGGCATATAACGGGTGATCTCATTATACTTAAACACCTTACCTTTCAACAGCCCAGGAATACCGAATTTCCACTCCACTATCGCATCTTCTGTCGCCTCATACATCGGCAGATTCCACACCACAAAACCTAACAGAGCAATAATCAGAAGCAATTTGACAGGCTCATCGTAGTATCTGACACAGTAAAGCACAGCCATCACATACGATAAAACCAAATAGATCTTATACTGCAATTTGAACTTCGTCTTCATAAAATCACCAGCGACGTAAATAAACAGGACTTCCTACCTCAATAGTATCGTTACGTTTCGCTCTGTTTGCCCAACGAAGCTCCCACGGACGCATACCGAACTCTTTTGCCAATGTCTCGTAAGTGTCACCCTTTCGAGCCTCAACAGCCTTTCTTCCCTTGATCTTCACAATCTTATGATAAGGGCCGACGGGAATGCTACCCATCGAACTCTCTGTAAGATACTTCTTCTCTGTCTCTACTACGGCCTGATTCTCCTGCACCGTCTTCACAACCTCCTCTATATCAGTCTTCTGGTCATACTTGTAAAGTTCATACGTCTCAATCAAATCAATAAGACGTTCCGCATAACGAGGCTCAGTAGCGTAACCACATTTTTTCAATCCCTTTGCCCAACCTTTGTAGTCGGTAGGATCCAATGTGAACAAAGAGGCATAACGTGCCTTCTTCAAAAACAATGAATGGTCCACAAACGATTCCTCTGGTTTGTTATACTTGCGGAAACACTCCTGAAGTTTATCATCATCATGATAAACACGTTCACCAGTCCAATCTTTGTGACACTTGATTCCGAAATGGTTGTTGCTTTTCTGCGCAAGTTCACTCAATCCCGCTCCACTTTCAAGCAGACCCTGAGCAAGTGTGATACTCGCAGGGACACCGTTGGAACGCATCTCCTCAACGGCAATTTTATTGTATTTTGAGATATAGTTGACATATGTGCTGTTTTTTTCCAATGCGTTTGCCACAACACAAACCTGCATAAGGAATGCAGCCGCCAAAATTCTTATATTACACATAATGTTCCTTGTTTGAAGGACAAAGATATAAAAATATTGTGGGAATGAATAAGATTTGAGGAAATTGTTGAAAGACAGAATTATATATTATAGCATAGTATCACATCCATTATCCAAATATTCTTTCAGAATCTTATCCATTATCGGACGATACCTATTAGGTGTCAACGGACTATTCAGAAATGCATACACTAAATCAATATATTCTTTATCTGAAAGTATTCCTACAATTTCCGGATTTCTAAACTTCTTAAGAATATCTTCCTGACTATCATTCCAAAAACAATAATCAAAAGGTATAGTCGTATCCAATGGAAACGAAAAAGGTTCCTCGGAATTAGGCATATATCCAATAGAAACATTCCCCTTAAAAACATACGATACAATATTTCCGTCTCGCATATTGGCTCCATGTACAGGAGATGATGAACCAGAACGCTTTTGAGATGTAGGAAACACAGCAACAATATTCAACTCGTCGCTCCTGTAAATTGAAATCAAATACTTGTATTTATTAGGTGTAGTCCTTAAACAATAACCATAAATGATATTCTTAGCCCTTAGCATTTCACGAACAAATTTGCATATATTCCAAAGCTTCCATATAGATTTCTTTTTTCTCCTCGTCGTCGTTCATCTCATCAAGATCAATCGCCACATTTGATTTGCCATCGTCAAAAACGACATGTTTATCAGAGACTGTTTTAGTCCACAACGAATCTTTCCTATGTGTATAATCAGAAAGCTCATCTGCTGATTTATGTCCAAATTCGTTCAGCACGCTATCAATCAAGTTTATCTCATATTGGGAGAACTCATCCATATTTATTGATTCGCAGTTTTTTTTCTTGATAGGAAAAACAATGTTTTGTCCTTCCTTATTTTTTTTACAACATACGAAATCAGAAAAACCGCCGTTCTTAATATCGTAAACTTCAGATGCGACAGGTCCTTTTTCCCATGCGTAATATGAGAACCAAGTCAAAGGGAAGCAGCGGGTCATAACAAATCTCTCATCTATCAAATAGACAAGTTTTAGCAATTTACGCAAATTGATTCCGGGAACATTCAGGCAGATATACGCTAATAATGTACCGTTCTTATCTCTGTTTACTGTTGTTGAAAAATCCATATACAATCAATCATTAAAGTCAAAAACTGATTTTGCACTTAAAAACACTCTCAATTATTTCACAAGGCAAATATAGGTAAGTTTTTGAATATTGGCAAGAAAAAACTTTAGCAATATCCACATCTAGTCTTAATATTGTGGGAATGAATATAAATTTATTGGTTTTACCTTTGTATATTTGCTCTAAGAAAAAAATTAATTTACAAAAGTTCATTTTTTACGCGATGACAAAGAAAATCATCATATATTTCATCCTATTTTTCTTCTTTATATTGAACCTCCAAGCTCGCCCACGAGCTACGTTCAAGATAGAGGACGACTCAGTTTTGCATATACGTTCGAACTTTTCACATGAATTTTGGGATGATTACGACGAATTATATGACCCATTACCATTATTTGATTATACCACAATTATTGTTGACGAAGGTGTAGATTCTGTGTCTCTCAGATTGAGCGAAAAGACTCGATTAGTTTGTATTCCGGCCTCTTTGCGGTATCTAAGCGACTACACTCAGGAAAAAATCAGTTGTGACATTCGCATAAACCCTAAGAATCCATATCTATGTATCGAAGGATGTGGAGTATACGACAAACAGAGGACAACATTGATCACATCAGGAATGTGCAAAGAGGGCTCTGTGTTTAATATGCCGGCAACGGTGGATTCTGTCTGGAATTTTCCCAGAACTCATTTCTCTAAAATCATAATTTCTTCAAGTTTTAAATATTATCCCTACAATCTTAATTGTGACACGTTGGTGATTCAATCATCATCTGTCGACCCAGAATGGCTTGCACATACCATGCATATTGCACAATATATAGATTGTCCTTTTGACACCCTTGTGGCAAAGATGCTTGTGGAGAAATTGTGGAAGGATGAAAACCAATGGATTAAAAGTCATGACACTAACATTAAGGTAAAAATCCATTGTCCAGGATTTAACGTGAGCAAACGAGACACCAGTTGGATGAGAGAGACGTATCACCCAATCTATGTGACTGAGCAAGGAGATTCTCTGGCAGGTATTGATTCCATTTCACCTGACAAAGAAATACAATCGGTTATAATCAACAACATACCCAAAAGCCGCATAAGAATCAATAAAGAATATAGCAAATACGATTTTTATGTCACCACTTACGACACTTTGTACCATCTTCCTTTTTGTCTTAAAATTTCACATAAGAAATTTAAAGAAAATAGACCCAAATATGCTGATTATGGAGTGTTAATAGATTCTGTTTATACCATTCGTGAAGGAGTAGACACGTTACCTTATTTGGCAGATATGCCTTCTCATTGCAGAAAAATCATCATTCCAAAATCATTGCATTATTTGGAGGAGAGTCTCCATTGTGACAGCGTATTTATCTATTCTGATTCCTTAGAAGGATATAGTAACCTCGAAGCAAAATATTATTACGTGGAAAATGAACAGATCTATTTATCCCTTAGACGTTGGAATATGACGGATGATATAAAAGCCATTGTTTATTCTCCGAATGCAGATATTCGAAAACGAAACCTCAAGTTGCAAGAGAATACAAATCCACCTGTGTTAATGTATAACAACAATGGAAATATCACTACTTTGCCTATTCGTCCCACATCTTCCATTTATAGGACCTATCTAAAAACTACAATTGAAGGAATTCCTCAATCCGATCTGTATGTTTTTGACAAATCAGGAAGATGCCATAATTCATGGGTAATATTAACAACGCCATCCCCATATCTCGATTTGGATTATGCTGTTTGGACGTATGACACATTGTTGACACTTCCGCAAAAATCCCATATCACATTTACAAAACAGGATGGCTCGATATGGACAGAAAAAATAGAATTTGCCGGATTCTGCTTATACTATGTTCCCAAAGGAGAAACTATTGAATCTCTGATGAGATCAGGAAAGAGAATAATGATTTTTAAAGACGGTGATACCATCCCTCATCGTTACTTAAATCGTTTAGCATTTGGGGAGTTATATAAAAACGGAGAATGCCTTCCAATAAGACAAGGTTATATAACTTATCATTTATTCTGGAGAAACAAACGAAATTATCTGATAGATGGAGGCGAAAGATTTCTACGCATTTCTATAGATATAGATAATGCAAATCATTCCAAAGAGATATGGCTAACAAATATAATGATGCAAAATTCAGACTGTCTTAAAAGAATTCTTCCTCCTATGCATTTTTATATAAGCAAATGATATTATGCTTTGTATGTAGGACAAATAAT
>CAMJFV010000201.1 GCA_946405045.1 uncultured Bacteroidales bacterium
TAATTTCAAACTCTCGTCCTTGGAAGCGTGAAGTTTCTGAAATTTGAGATGACCAATAACAACCACGATCAGCAATTAAATGAAGAGTATCATTATAATTGTATCCAGCAGCTGGGAAAAAAATCGAATTACCATTCTTTGCAGTAAACTTTGTTCCTATCACTCCATCAATCGTATCTACAGTAGCCGTACAATTATTGGCAAGTTCTTTACACTCTTCTACTGTCGGAAGTCGCCACGATGCCCCCCAATTTGCAGAAGCGGCATCATCCTCAGGGAATAAGGTTATATTTTTATCACGATGATTGTACTTTGTGAAATCAGACGCTGAAGATCCATTATACCACTTGTAATTCTCTAGTGTATAATGTTCTTTGGGTTCTATCTCTCCCCATGAGTAATAATTGCCATACTCTCCTGGTTTAGATGCTCCGACATTATATGTTGCCCACAAAGTTCCACTTGGAAGACCGAGATCCACATACTCATAATTATGAGCTACTGTATCTTTTTTTGTTGTATCTATTGGAGTAGGAATTTCCAAAGTGTCTGTATTTGGCACTTTCTCCACACGTATCGCACGAACAGGAGCTCCACATGGACGATAGTTGCTATAAAAAGCCGTATACACTCCCATAATTTCAAACTCTCGTCCTTGGAAGCGTGAAGTTTCTGAAATTTGAGATGACCAGTAACAACCACGATCAGCATTTAAATGAAGTGTATCATTATAATTGTATCCAGCAGCAGGAAAAAAAATCGAATTACCATTCTTTGCAGTAAACTTTGTTCCTATCACTCCACCAATCGTCTCAACAGTAGCCGTACAATTATTGGCAAGCTCTTTACACTCTTCTATTGTCGGAAGTCGCCACGTCGCTCCCCAATTTACAGAAGCGGCATCATCCTCTGGGAATAAGGTTATATTTTTATCACGATAATTGTACTTTGTGAAATCAGACGCTGAAGATCCATTATACCACTTGTAATTCTCTAGTGTATAATGTTCTTTGGGTTCTGTCTCTCCCCATGCATAATAATTGCCGTACTCCTCTGGTTTAGACGCTCCGACATTATATGTTGCCCACAAAGTTCCACTTGGAAGACCAAGATCCACATAAGGATACAAATCTGATTCTTCTACAAAATCTACACGATTAACATTAGTAACATCGTATATTTCAACTTTACCATCATTTTGAACCACACGCATATATGTTGCAGCAGCTAATGGTAGACACACTGCGGACGCAGCGACTAATTGAGTAAATCTTTTTTTCATAAATTATATTTTAGAACAAAACTCGATTGCAAATTTAGCAAACATTGTTCATTTTCAAACAAATCATTGAGTTTTAATCAAATTCTTCCTTCCAAAATATCCATCACATCTTCTTTCGTCATCAACGACGATGTGTCTGTGCCACTCAACAGCACATCTGAAACGGTCTGTTTGCGACGTTGCAATTCCAACATTTTCTCCTCTATCGTTCCTTTTGCGATGAAGTGGAAGACTGTAACTTTCTGATCCTGACCTATTCGATAGGCTCTGTCTGTGGCCTGTTGTTCAATGGCTGGATTCCACCATGGATCAAGATGCACCACATAATTGGCGGCAGTAAGGTTGAGTCCAACGCCTCCAGCCTTCAAACTGATCAAGAATATCGGCGTCTTTCCGGCTTGGAATTTATCTATCAACTTTGCTCGCTCCTTCATCGGTGTGGATCCGTCGAGATACAGATATTCAATTCCTTCTTCTTGCAAAAGTATCTTTATCCTCTCTAAAAAGCCGGTGAATTGGCTGAATACAAGAACTCTGTTCTCTTCTAGGTCAATCTCTTGCAACAGGTCGAGAAAAGCCAACTCTTTGCTGCTTCTCTCTTTCCAACCCTGGACGAGCAACGACGGTGAACAGGTAAGTTCACGCAATTTGGTAAGCATCGCAAAAACAGCTATTTTATGTGGTCCGACCGCACTCAAACCTCGCTCCAACGCATATTTATCTTCCGTTTGGAAGGCTTCTTTCACCGCCAGACGTGTGGAATCGTAAACAGCATATTCCTCCTTCGTCAGCATCACATCAAGCACAACTTCCTCTATTCCAGGCAGTTCATCAAGCACTTCTTTCTTCGTACGTCGTAAAATGAACGGACGGACAATGGAATTTATCTCTTTCGCAACGTCGTCTGCCCAATCTTCATCTCGCTCACGATTATATTTGACCTTCTCAGAAAATGATTTCTGGCTTCCAAGCAATCCCGGATTCGAAAAATGGAAAAGGCTCCAGATCTCAGAGAAATGATTTTGAATAGGAGTTCCTGTCAAGACGATGCGGTTCTTTCCATTAAGTCTGATAGCAGATTTGAATGCTTTGGTATTGTAGTTTTTGATGGCATGAGCTTCGTCGAGCACTATGATTCCCCACTCTTTCTTTTCAAGATTTGAAACCTGCGTGAGCATCATTCCGTAACTAGCAATCAACACTGTTCCCGGCTCCGCTTCATCTATCGTTTTCGCCTTATGCACACACTGATTCAGCACTATTGTCTGGAACGACGGTGCAAATTTCATCAGTTCATGTTGCCAATTAAGCACAACAGATGTAGGTGCGACAACCAATATCGGGCCATCCTCACTCTTTTGCAACATCACTGCAATCGTCTGGATGGTTTTTCCAAGTCCCATATCATCGGCAAGACATACTCCTCCACTCCACGACAATGTGCGCATCATCCATTTATATCCCTCAATCTGATAGTTTTTCAGCTCTCCATTCAGAGTAGACGGAATTGCGAAATCAGCAGTCTGACAACTGTTTATCCTCTCTCGTATTGTAGTGAAAGCACTATCCGACTCAGTTAAAATTGAATCAAACTCATCATCCAGTGAAGCTAAAGCGAGCTCCGGAATGACAAGCGGCTTATTTAAATCATCATTATAAAGACGCAGTCTGCTGATCAGTTGACGTAATGATTGGCTCACCTCCACATAATTGTCACCGTCAACACGTATATATTTTCCGATTCCTTTTTGCAACTTCCGCATCAAATCAACAAGTTCCATCTTGGTATCAGACGAGACCAACGTTCCATTCATATCTATCCATCCACGGACAGTCTGCAAAGTCTCCAACTGAAGATTCTTTGGTGTAAGTTTTTCATTCACATTGAATTTGCAGCCTTCCATCAATTCCACCACAGCTTTGTCGTCATTCTCTTTCGCCCAAGTGATGATATCCAGCACATTCTCAAGGTTGAGAAGAGCTGACGCAACGTCGCTTACATCCTCGTCTTCATATATAATCGCATTTGTTTGGCAGAAGCGTTCAAAAGCGAAAAGATGTCTCTTTTCCGCAATAAAATTCCTTTTTATAAGACGAAGATGATCTCCATCGTCGAGGATACTGAGTGACTGTCCATCAGCAGGTGTGGCGACATATGCTGATCCAGCAAACGGAATAACTACCATCTCAACCCTCCACGTGGATCCGACATTCGTGTTAGGGAACAACCTTATCACAAGACGTGAATCAGCCTCTTCAAACGCATCATCATCGTGTATAAGTTTAGAATAAATCTTCGTCACTCCCTCCAGCCGCTTCAATGACTGACGCAGACGGCTCTCCGCTTCTGCCGGAATCGTCTCCATCTGGAGCATAAGTTTATAGACATCTCTTTCATTGTCACGAAGATGGACAACTCCATAATGAGTATCGTCAATTGTACGGACAAAAGCATTGGTGAGTTCACTCAAATCCGACAGTTTCAGATTGGAATAGACATGGAAAAGTCCATCATCCTCCTTGTCGACAATCAGATACGGATGCTCCATCTTCACTGTGACCTGACGCAGTTGTTTGCCCCATTTAGGCATCAGGTAAATGTGGTCACATTCTACAAACGATAATAATCCGTCTCCGTTCTTGAATGATACTTGTCCGGCTGGCAATGTCTTCAAGATACGGAAATCCTCATCCGTCGCACATTCTGGAATCTCACGGCTTTTACCCTTCCAAATTCGTTTGATACTGCCATCCCATTCTCCGTTCTCATTTCTCTTTTGGATGAAAGGAGACACTCGCATCTCATTCGGTTCCAAGACATAAATAAGTCTTTCTTCCTGCTCCACAAGCTTTGGTATCTTCACATTCTCAAGAGAGTCGAGCGTGTACATCCAAGGCTTGATCTTATTCAGACGTGAGACAATTGAGACGTCTGGATCAAACTCATTCTCTACAAAAGTCCAATGTGATGAATCAGTGTCCGTCTCCAAACGTTTTCTGATATCTATATTAAACTGCAGGCAAAGGGCTGTTGCCAAACGGACATCATCGGATTTATATAAGTCAGGCACAAAACGTTTCGTGCTGACGATGAAATCATCTCCGTCGACTTTATTCTTGATCAACGGGATGAGTGAGATCTTGAAAAGTTCGTTTTCTGCGACAGTGCGTTTATTCAGGAATGATCGTAGTCTGTTTTCATTTTTCAGTGGACTATCCAAAACCATCGCAATGACATACAGATAGTTGAAGATAAAATCATCAAACACGCCTCGCTCATTCAAAAAGCCTCCAAAAGAGTCCAACGACTTTTGGAACGCCAC
>CAMJFV010000202.1 GCA_946405045.1 uncultured Bacteroidales bacterium
GAGAATGGTACAGCATATTATGTGAAGAAGTATATTGAGAATGAGGTATTTGACACGTTTGGCAATCAAACGCAAAGTGATGCTAATGGTTCTGGATTAATGAAGAAGGATTTGGAAACATCCTTCTCTAACAATGAAGGAAATACTCAGTATTTCACGTCGGAGAAGATTAAGACGATTGCCAAATTTGGTATGATTGCATTTCTTGTCATTTTTGTGGCGCTTTATTGGGTCGGTCTAGATGATGATAAGCTTGATGACGACTACACATCACAGTCTAAAAACAGCAATGATATCAGTAGGAATATCAAAAGTGATGATGGCAGTGATGTGACAGTTGATAGTGTTGACGCTTTTGAAAAAAATGTGACGAAAGTCGTGATGTCAGATGACGTCTCATTTGTTGTAAAGGCAGATAGTATTGTGACATTAGGAAATAAATTCAGATTGACGTATACTCTCAACAATGCAGAGTCTGACAATTTACAGCTGCCTATTGAGTCGATGCCGTCAGACTTAACTATAGCGCATGGCCCATATGTCTCGACCGGTAAATCAATTTCGATCAAAGACGGAGTTGAACATAGATCGTCATCTGTTACTTATGGTTATATGTTGGTTCCGAAAAAAGAAGGATTAATCATAATACCGTCAGCAAAGGCTGTTTTGAATGATGGTAAGGTATTGCAATCAAATACGTTGGAGATAAATGTGGTTAAGGGAGATTGATAAGATGTAAAATTTAGCATTTATCATTTCTAATTTGATTCATATTTCCCCTCTGTCGGATTTTGGATTCTACACCGACAGGGGGTGGATTTTTATCCTTGCGTTGAAAATAGGCGTATTTTTGTGCGAAAAATTGCGTATGTTGGTAAAAAATGCTATTTTTACAATATTATTTTGACCGTGCGTCTGTGGATGCGCGTCTCTTGTGATAGAAAATAACAAAAAAAATAAATACAACAAAGAATTATGGCAGACGGTAGAATAATTCCAGTCAATATTGACGACGAAATGCGTACGTCGTATATTGACTATGCTATGTCCGTTATTGTGGCTCGTGCCTTGCCAGATGTGCGTGACGGTTTCAAACCGGTTCACCGCCGTGTTATGTACGGTATGAACGAGCTTAACATTACACATGACAAACCGACAAAGAAGTGTGCACGTATCGTGGGAGAGGTAATGGGTAAGTACCACCCTCATGGTGACAGTTCTGTGTATGGAGCGCTTGTAAGAATGGCTCAGGAGTGGAATATGCGTTACACTCTTGTGGACAAACAAGGAAACTTTGGTAGTGTCGACGGAGATGGACCAGCCGCAATGCGTTACACTGAGGCTCGTCTTGACAAGATCTCCGACACTATGCTTGTGGATATAG
Organism: uncultured Bacteroidales bacterium; assembly: GCA_946405045.1. Taxonomy (GTDB): domain Bacteria; phylum Bacteroidota; class Bacteroidia; order Bacteroidales; family Paludibacteraceae; genus UBA1723. Next base: position 1,385 of record CAMJFV010000202.1, read on the forward strand.
AGAAGGATACAGTCGATTTTGTAGACAATTTCGACGGTGAGTATCAGGAACCTACAGTTCTGCCTACTCGTATTCCTAACTTGATTATCAATGGTGCGTCTGGTATCGCGGTAGGTATGGCTACAAATATGCCTACACACAATTTGAGCGATACTCTTGATGCTGTTGTCGCTTATGTGGAAAATCCAGACATCGATCCTGAAGACTTGATCAAGATCATCAAGGCTCCTGATTTCCCAACAGGTGGTATCATCTGTGGATATGACGGTGTCAAGGATGCTTATCTTACTGGTCGTGGACGTATCGTCATCAAGTCGCGTACAGAGATCGAGACAGAAGACAACCGTGAGAAGATCGTCGTTACAGAGATCCCTTACCAGGTGAATAAGCGTGAGTTGATTGAGCAGATCGCTGATTTGGTGAAGGATGGCAAGATAGAAGGAATCTCAAACATCAACGATGAGTCGGATGGTGAGGTCGGTACACGTATCGTTATCGATATCAAGAGAGACGCCAACTCAAATGTGGTGCTCAACAAGTTGATGAAGATGAGCCAGCTTCAGAGCTCATTCAGCGTGAACAGCATCGCATTGGTTAATGGACGCCCTCGTCTGCTTACATTGAAGGATCAGATAGCAGAGTTTGCAAAGTTCAGAATGGAGGTTGTCACACGTCGTACACAATTTGAACTTAAAGAGGCTCAGAAGAGAGCTCACATCTTGAAGGGTAGAATCATCGCCGTTGACAATATCGAGCAAGTAATCGCTATTATCCGAAGCAGTGAGACTGCCGCAATCGCGATCCAGAGATTGCAGGTTGAACTTCCAGAACCACTTGATGAGATCCAGGCAAAGGATATCGTTGAGATGCGATTGAGAGCGTTGACTGGTTTGGAAATCGACAAGTTGAAGGCTGAGTTTGATGAGGTTATGAAGTTGATCGCACATTTGGAGGCCGTTTTGGCAAGTGAAGAGATGCGTCGCGACATCATCAAGGCTGAGCTTCTTGAGATCAAGGAGAAGTATGGCGACGAGAGACGTACAGAGATCGATTATGCCGGTGCTTCATTCAATCCTGAGGATTTCTATGCCGACGACGAGATGGTCATCACAATCTCACATCTTGGTTACGTTAAGTCTACTCCGCTTGCTGAGTACAAGACTCAGGGAAGAGGAGGTGTCGGATCAAAGGCCAGCAACTCAAGAGATGAGGATTTCATCGAATATATCTATCAGGCTTCAATGCACGATACATTGCTGTTGTTCTCTCAGAAAGGACGCTGCTATTGGCTTCGTGTATACGAGATACAGCCAGGTGCCAAGAACTCTAAGGGTAGAGCATTGCAGAACCTTATCCAGCTTGATTCCGACGACAGAATCAACGCATTCGTTAAGGTGCGTGGCTTGAACGACAAGGAATATGTCAACTCTCACTATTTGATCTTCTGTACAAAGCAGGGAGTTGTGAAGAGAACATTGCTTGAGCAGTACTCACGTCCTCGTACAAATGGTGTCAATGCAATCACTATCCGTGAAGACGACGAGGTAATCAATGTATCGTTGACAGACGGAAAGAGTGATGTTATCATCGCCAGCCGTAACGGTCGTGCGGTTCGTTTCAGAGAGGATTCTGGAGATCTACGTCCACTTGGTAGAACAGCTACAGGAGTGCGTGGTATGACACTTGATGAGGATGATCCAACAGATAGAGTAGTAGGTATGGTATGTGTTGAGAAGAACTCTCCAGAGACATTGCTTGTTGTTTCAGAGAATGGATTCGGAAAACGTTCATACCTAGACGACCGTGATGAGAATGGCAATATTATTATGGATGAAGACGGTAATCCAGCTACATTGTACCGTATCACTAAGCGAGGTGCTAAGGGAGTACGTACATTGAATGTGACAGAAAAGACAGGCAAACTAGTTGCAATCCAGGCTGTTACTGATGAAAACGATTTGATGATCATCAACACATCGGGTATCGCAATCAGATTGAAGATTTCTGATACTAGAGTTCTTGGCCGTGCCGCTCAGGGAGTCCGCTTGATCAACTTGACAAAGAAAAACGATGTTATTGCTTCTGTATGTAAGGTTTCTGCTGAGGAAGAAGAGGAAGAGAATACAGAAATGGAAGGAGAAACATCAAATGTTGAGGGTGGAGAAGTAGTGGATAACGGTGCTGTTGAAACAACGCCAGAAGAATAATTTGTAGGGGCCGGTTTTATACCTGCCCCATTATTACGAATTTAATTTGTTGCCAAACAACATTAAAATAATTTATGCAAAGTCGCAAAATAGCGATAACTTTGCAGCGTTTAATTTTTAATTGAATAAAATAAGACAAAAATGAAAAAATATTCAGTTGCTGTAGCGATGGTAGCTCTTTCAATGAGTGCATTCGCGCAGAAAGCAAACCTAAAAGCGACAGATAACGCTTTGTATGAGCCAATGGATTTGGCAGAGGCTAGAAAAAACATTGAGCCAGCAATGACACACCCTGAGACTGCAAATCAGGCTAAAACATTCAACTTGGCAGGTAAGACATATGTTTTGTCTTATAAGGAAATCGCAGGTGGATCAAACAGAGCAGATATCAAGAATTATTTGCTTAAGGCTACAGACGCTTATTTCAAGGCTTGGGATTTGGACCAGCAGCCAAATGAGAAGGGTAAGGTTAAACCTGCTTATGCAAAGGAGATTAAAGGTAAACTTAACCAACTTCAGGAGTTTTTGATCGGTGAGGGTAACAACTGTTATACTTCACAGGATTACAAGGGAGCTGTTGCATTGTGGACAAAGTATATGGAGATTCCTAACTCACCAGCTATGGCGGGTGCCCCAAAGGACTCTATCTACAACGATATCTATTTCTTCGCGATCAATGCGGCTTTGCTTGATGAAGATTTGAAGAAGAAAGAGGCCATCACAATGATGGAGGATTTCAAGAACGTGGATCACAAGGATGCTTCAAAGATGTATGATTGGTTGTATCAGTCTTATATCGAAAATGGTGATACTGTTAAGGCTGTCAACACATTGAAGGAGGGTATTGCAAAGTATCCTAGCAACAAGTTCTTGTTTGGTTCTCTTATCAACTTGTACATCTCTTCTAAAAAGGCAGATGAGGCTATCAAGTATCTTGATGAAGCAATCGCAAAGAATCCAAAGGAGGTTCAGTATTATATTGTAAAGGGTAACTCTTTGACTGATCTTA
>CAMJFV010000203.1 GCA_946405045.1 uncultured Bacteroidales bacterium
CTTAAATTTGCACATTAATAGTGTTAAGATGAATATAAATAAAAAAATTAAATAATAAAAAAAATGCAAAACAAAGGAATTGTATGGTTTCTGATTGTTGCTCTTTTTTTGGCATGCGTGTATTCACTTTCGTTCACATTTGTCTCTAACCACTATAAGAGTGAGGCTGAGGCAGCGGCTAACGGAGATGCTCAGAAGTATAATGAGTACATGGATACATTGTTAAGCCACAACGAGTCAATATGGTCGTTGAAAGAGTGCCGTGAGAAAGAGTTGAACTTAGGTTTGGACTTGAGAGGTGGTATGAATGTGGTGATGGAAATTTCTGTTCCGGACATCTTGAAGGCACTTGCAGGCAATCAGGCATCAGAGGAATCTTTCACAAAGACAATCGTTTTGGCGAAAGAAAAACAGAAGACTTCACAGAAAGACTTCTTAACACTGTTTATTGATGCATTCAACGAGGTTAACCCAGGAGGCCAGTTGGCTTCAATCTTCAGCGGTTACACGTTGAAAAATAAAATCAACTACACATCAACAAACGACGAAGTAGTAAAGGTATTGAGAGAAGAGGTTGATAGTGCTATCGACAACTCATTCAATGTGCTTCGTTCACGTATCGACCGTTATGGTGTGGTTCAGCCAAATATCCAGAAACTTGAGGGTTCTAGCCGTATCTTGATTGAGATGCCAGGTGTGAAAGAGCCAGAACGTGTTCGTAAGTTGCTTCAAGGAAGTGCAGATTTGGCATTTTGGGAAACTACTGAGTTCTCGGAAATTGCACGTAACATTTCTGCTGTCAACGAGATGGTGGCTGAAATGAATAAGAATGCAGCTGACACAACAAAAGCAGATACAACTAAGGCCGTTGCTGCAGAGGCAACAGCATCAGACAGTTTGCTTGCTAACCTTAATAAGGATGCTGATTCAACAAAAGCAGAAGGAATAACTTCTTTGTTCTCATATTTGCAGCCTAGCATTAACTTCCAGACTGGTCAGGTTTACCCTGGTCCACGTGTAGGTTACGCTCACTATAGCGATACTGCTAAGGTTTCTGAGTATTTGAATATGGGTCGTGCGAAAGGTTTGATCCCAAGTTCAACATTCTTCGCTTGGACAGTAAAGGAGGAGTTTAACGGATATTTTGGACTTATCGCTTTGAAGTCTAAGACATTGAAGGGTAAGGAAAGAAAAGCACAGTTGACAGGAGCTAGTGTGACAGACGCACGTGCAGACTTCAACGAGCGTTCTATCTATGCTGCAGTAAGCATGGAGATGAATCAGGAAGGTGCTAAGACTTGGGCTAAGATGACACGTGAGAACATTGGTAAGTGTATTGCTATTGTTCTTGATGGTTATGTATATTCTTATCCTCGTGTAAACGGTGAGATCGCAGGTGGACGTTCTGAAATCACAGGTGATTTTACAGTAGAAGAGGCAAAAGACTTGGCTAACGTATTGAAGAGTGGTAAGATGCCAGCTCCTGCAAAGATTGTTCAGGAAGACGTGGTTGGACCATCTCTAGGTCAGGAGGCTATCAACGCAGGTATGATCTCATTTGTTGTTGCGTTCGTTCTTGTCCTTCTATATATGATTGCATACTATGGTTTGGTACCAGGACTTATTGCTGACGTCGCTTTGGTTTGCAACGTATTCTTGATATTTGGAGTTTTGGCTTCCTTGAAGGCAGTTTTGACATTGCCTGGTATCGCAGGTATTGTGCTTACTTTAGGTATGGCGGTCGATGCTAACGTGTTGATTTATGAACGTATCAGAGAGGAGTTGTCTGCAGGTAAGAGTATGCAGCAAGCTTTGAAGGATGGTTACGGAAATGCGATGAGTGCTATCATTGATGCCAACGTCACTACTATTTTGACTGGTATTATCTTGGCATATTTCGGTACTGGTCCAATCAAGGGATTCGCTACTACATTGATCATCGGTATTCTATGTTCATTGTTGACTGCAATCTTCGTAACTCGTTTGATCTTCGATTTGTATTCCAAGAAGAGCGAAGGATTTGAGAAGCTTACTTTCTCTACTAAGATTTCAGAAAACTGGTTCAAGAATGTCAAATATGATTTTATTGGCAAGTCTAAGCCATATTTGATGGCAGCTTTCGGTGTGATTATAGTCGCTGTTGTTTCTCTGTTCGCAGTTGGTTTGCAGCAGGGTATCGACTTCTCTGGAGGTAGAAATTATACAGTGAAGTTTGAGAAGAATGTTACAACAGGAGAGGTAAAAGATTTGCTAGACAATGCTTTTGATGGAGCAAACGCAAGTGTAATCACTATCGGAACTTCTGATCAGGTACGTATTTCTACAAACTTCCGTATCCAGGATACAGAGGATAATGTGGATGCTGATATTGAAGCAAGAATGTACAACTCATTGAAACCACTTTTGAATGAAGGTGTTACAGAGGAAATGTTTGTAAACCGTTATGTCGTTAATGATGGTGTAGCTTCACTTGCTGATGCACAGTCTGATGTTACATACGGTATTCAGTCATCACAGAAAGTAGGACCAACAATGGCAGATGACATTAAGATTTCTGCTGTTATCGCAGTCTTGATTGCAATGTTAGGAATTGGATTGTATATCTTCTTGAGATTTAGCCGTCTAGCATATTCAGGTGGTGCATTGCTTGCACTAGCTCATGATACATTGTTCATCCTATTGTTGTACTGTATATTGCCATTGACTGGTGTTGTTCCATTCTCATTGGAGGTTGACCAGTCTTTCATTGCGGCAATTTTGACTGTGATAGGTTACTCTATCAACGATAAGGTGGTTATCTTCGACCGTATTCGTGAGTTTATTCGTAACCGTAAGGGTGCAGATTTTGATAAACATGAAGTGTTCAATTCAGCTATTAGCTCTACTCTAAGTCGTACATTCAGTACGTCATTGAGTACATTGATCGTATTGGTTATCATTTTCTTCTTTGGCGGTGACACAATTCGTGGATTCATCTTCGCGATGTTGATTGGTGTAATCGTAGGAACTTACTCTTCAATCTTTATTGCAGCTCCATTTGCATGTAAGTACTATTCAGCTAAGGCTGACGAAGAGGAGGAAGCTAAGAGAATTGAGAAAGAGAAACGTCTTGCTGAAAGAGCATAAGCTTTCTTTTTAGAAAATAAAGAAACCGGATTTGAAAAAATCCGGTTTTTTTTGTCTATTTATCATGCCTTTTCAATCAATTAGGAAATTTCAATAAAAAATCATTATCTTTGTCATGTGTTTAATTTAAAAATAGGGTATATGGAAAAATTTAATTTTTGGAAAATAGCCAAAGCTTCAATGTTAGCTTTTGTCGTTTCATCGTTTGCATTGTCTTCATGTAGCAAAAATGATGATGATGATCCGAAAAATCAGAATAATTTCACCGATATTGAGGTTCCTGGTCAGGTTTTAAGTTTGGATGATATTCGTGCTGTTTATCCGGATGATCATAATTTTGGTGTCTGGAAATGGAATGACGTTGTAATTTCTGTCGGAGACAGAAAAAACAGTCATGATGATAAGTTCAGTATCTATGTTACAATGGATACTTTGTCGACTAACGTAAGAATACTTTATTATTTTCTTATTGATCCATCTACTGTAGAATCATCAGATGTAGATGGCTTAGCAAAGACATTTAAGGAAGATGTTTATAGTGCCGATAATGGCTATGACTTTATGTCAGAAGAAACAGTTTCTTTTGCTGGTTCTAATGCAAAAAAGTTGAGTGCAATGCAGGTCTGGTATTGGTCTGAGGATAGAACAAAGAAAATAGACTGCAGAATTTATAAAGAGCGTTATATTTTCTATGATAACGATTCTAAGAAGGTCTACTCTGTACAAATGGAGATACCGGACGATCTTAGATCAAGCCGTTATGATGAGTTGAAAGGTATTCTTTCTAGTATAAAGGTTAACAAATAATAAATGATATCAGTTGATGGATTGGCCGTAGAGTTTAGCGGCAGAACCCTTTTTGAAAACATCTCTTTCCAAGTCAACGAAAAAGACAGAATTGCGTTGATGGGAAAAAATGGTGCTGGTAAGAGCACATTGTTGAAAATCTTGGCAGGTGTACAGAAACCAACAAGAGGAAATGTGTCGGCACCAAAAGATACGGTGATTGCATATCTTCCTCAGCATTTGATGACGGAGGATGGTCGTACTGTACGTGAAGAGGCAAGTCTTGCCTTCGAGCAACTTTTCGCTATGGAAAAAGAGATCGAGGAACTTAATAAAGAACTCGGCGAACGTACAGACTACGAAAGTGATGAGTATATGGCGCTGATAGAGAAAGTTTCGGCTTTAAGTGAGAAATTTTATGCTATCGACAATACGAATTATGAGGAAGACGTGGAGAGAACTCTTCTTGGTCTTGGATTCCTACGTTCCGATTTTGATCGTCAGACAAGTGATTTCAGCGGAGGTTGGAGAATGCGTATTGAACTTGCCAAATTGTTGTTGAAGAAACCGGATGTTCTGCTTCTAGACGAGCCAACAAACCATCTAGATATCGAGTCAATTCAATGGCTT